>JBEHXD010000068.1:0-14997 GCA_048498875.1 Verrucomicrobiota bacterium | reverse complement strand
ATCTGTGTGTAGCACGGATTCGCGAGGCAGGCCCCGCGCTTGTAGGCGCGCCAGATCGCGGTTGCGTTCGAACCCCGCGCGTACGTGGAGAGATTGAAAACATTGCCGTAGCCACCGGTCGCCAGCACCACCGCATCGGCCGTGTGCCGCGTGATTTTTCCGGTGATCAGGTCCCGCACGATGATGCCCTTCGCATGACCATCGACCAGGACCAGATCGAGCATTTCCGAATTCGGGTGCAGCTCGATTCCGCCCTGCCCGATCATGCGGGAAAGCGCCGAATAGGCGCCCAGCAAAAGCTGCTGGCCAGTCTGACCACGCGCATAAAAGGTTCGTGATACCTGGGCGCCGCCGAAAGACCGATTGGCGAGGAGGCCGCCGTATTCGCGGGCAAACGGCACGCCTTGCGCCGCGCACTGGTCGATGATGTTGACGGAAACTTCGGCGAGACGGTGGACGTTCGCTTCACGCGCGCGATAATCGCCACCCTTCAGGGTATCGTAGAACAGGCGGTGCACCGAATCGCCATCGTTCTGATAGTTTTTCGCGGCGTTGATGCCGCCCTGGGCCGCGATCGAGTGGGCGCGCCGCGGGCTGTCGTGAAACACGAAGCTCTTCACCTTGTAGCCGAGTTCCGCGAGCGTCGCAGCCGAGGAGGAGCCGGCGAGGCCGGCACCCACCACGATGATCTCGTATTTGCGCTTGTTGGCCGGATTGACGAGCTTGATCTCGGTTTTGTGTTTCTCCCACTTTTGCGCGAGTGGGCCCGAGGGAGTTTTAGATTCGAGTTTGGCCATGGCGGGGAATCAGGCGCGGGCTTTGACCAAGCCGCCAAGGATCGAGAGCGGAATGGCGGCATTGAGCAGAAAATAGAGCCAGCAATAGGTGACCGCGAAACGTTCCAGGCCCCGCGTCCATTTTTCATTCTTAAAACCAAACGTCTGCACGAGACTCACCACGCCATGGCTCAGGTGGTAGCTCAGCAAGCCGACGGCGATGATGTAGAAAATCGAAACCCCCATGCGGCTGAATCCCTGCACCATCATCGTGTGGACGTCGCGCACCATCGTGCCATTGGCCAGCTGATAAGTGTGCCCGCCCCATTCGGGATGCTGCACGCGGAACGTGAAATCCATCAGGTGATAAATCAGAAAGGCCAGCACCACGATGCCGGTGCGCGCCATCACCCGGGACGCGAGGGTGGCGCGATTGGTATGCACCGCGCCGTATCCCTCCGGCCTGGCGGCGCGATTTTCAAAGGTCAGCTCAATGGCGAGCCAGACATGGATGACGAGGCAGACCAAAAGAAAAATCCGCACCAGCCACAGGGCGCCTCCGAGTGACTCGAGCATGTGGCCGTAGGCATTGATTTTTTCCGGAGGCAGAAAAATCTGCAGGTTGCCGAGCAAATGACCCGTGACGAAACCGAACAGGACAAGCCCGCTGAAAGCCATCAGGACTTTTTTGCCGATCGAAGAATGGAAAAGCGAAGCGAGTAGATTCATCGCACAGTACGAGGGATAGTACGCAGCAGTAAAAACAAAGCACTGCACCCTTGCCTTGGCAAGGAGAGCCCCAGCGGGGTTGGCCGCTTATTAGTGCCACTAACCCCGATGTGAAGCCCCGTTGCCCGGTCTCCGGCAATGTTTTTTCGCCGCAGCGTCCCCATTGCCGCGAACGGAACGAAGTCAAACGACCCGTTTGCGCAATGCCGCCCAGTGCGGCGTGAACAACAACAGTGCGTCCAGCACCATCGCATGTGTGATCCGGCCCGCGTAAGCCATCGCATAAACTTCATCGACCGGTTTCACCGCAACCTCCATTTCCTCGTCGGGATCCCAATCCAGGCCAGCCTCAAGGCGGGCATTTTCGACCAACACCAGATGACAGCGATTGCTCTGCATGGCCGGATTCGGATGCACGCTGCCGAGCAAACGGGCGCCGGTCCCCACATAGCCCGTTTCCTCGCGCAGTTCGCGTATCCCTGCGGCGATACAATCCTCACCCGCATCAATTACGCCACCGGGAATCTCCACCGAGAACTCATCTATTCCGTAACGAAATTGATTCACCAGCACGAGGCGGTGATCCGGAGTCAAAGCGATCACGTTCACCCAATCGGGCGCGTTGATCACAAAAAAATCCTGATCCCTGGTTCGATCGGGATGACGATAGACCGCGCGCGACACGTCAAAAATCCGAGTGGTTGCGTGCGGCTCCGAGCGCAGGCGTTGCCACCGTTTGGGTTTGGAAGAGGAATCAGCCATGCAAAAAAAATGCCTCCGCGACACGAGGTCTGGGAGGCATTTGAAAATAAGTGAGGCAGGTTACTTCTTTGGAATCTTGATCTTCTGACCCACACGAAGTTTGGTCGGGTCGAGGCCGGGATTTTCCGCTTCAAGAGCGTCCACCTTGGTGGCAAACTTCTTGGCGATCTTGGAAATCGTATCGCCCGGAGCCACGGAGTAGTTGCCATTGGCGTCAACCGTGCCGGTCACGACGCCGGGAGCACCACCCTTGGCTCCCTTGGGAGCGGGAGCAGTGGCAGCCTTCTTTTGGGCTTCTTCCACCACGCCGATACGGGCTTTGATCTCGCCGATGGCGGTGCCGATCTGGTCGAAAGGACCCTGAATGCCGTTACGCAGGGAGGTTAAATCGCCGGAAACTTTTGCTGCCGCAGCGGATGCCGAGTGGGCTTCAGTTTCGATACTCTCGATCTTTGCCACTTGATCGGCCTGGCTCGTCACCGTTTTTTGCAAGGTGGAGAGCTTCACTAAGGCCACGATCGCGAGGACCAAGGCAAGGCCACCGACGATTACGCCGGCAATCGGCAAAATACTGCCGGAGTTATTACTGTCACGGGAAAGAGTATCCATTTGTTAGAAATATTAAGTGTCTGTATGTAGAATGCGCTTACAGGCGAGGCAAGAAACATTTATCAACAGTTTTCATCATTCCTTGCGAATCATTTCCTGACTTTTCGCGGTGCTTTGTCGCTCAAGCGCAGCTGTTAAGGCACCCGTTGCGAATATTTATTCAAACAGGATGGGAAAGAATGCACGTCGTCGTTGACAGAATCAAAATCGCCCCCTCCCATGCAGCCGGTATTCGGGGTGTAGCTTAGTCTGGTAGAGCGCCTGGTTTGGGACCAGGAGGTCGTAGGTTCGAATCCTATCGCCCCGACCACTTTGGTTTCCAAAAGCAACAAGCCCGCCAGTTATGGCGGGCTTGTTGCTTTTAAAGGTGTCGGGAAAGTTATTTGCCCGCCGGTTTCGGTGCGAGGTTCGGGGTGATTGCCGCATCCTTGGCGCCTGGCAAATCCGCCAGCAGCATCGTCGCCCGTTGGGCCCAAGCACCCGTCTGATCGTTTTTGTTCGCGTCTTCGACGTATTTTCTCACGTCGTCCGTCCGGCCGGCATCCGATGCCAGCGAAGCGAGGTGATAAGCCGCTTCCGCCCGGGAGGATTTTGCCAGGGAGCCATCGGAACTCACCGCTTTTAATGCGGATTCTCCGCCTGCAGCGTCTCCTGAATTGATCAGGCTGACGGCCGCCCCAACCTTGGCCCGGCCCAAGAGGGCTTCGTTTTTCAGGCTGCCCGCGGCTTTGGTATACATGGAGGAAGCCTCCTTGTAGTCGGCCGCTTCGAACTTCCGATCCGCAATCTGCAAATAGGCAATTCCTGCGAGCGAATGGCCGGCATTCGCCTCGGCAAACGCCGCCAAACGGTCAGGTTTGTCCGCCACCTGGGCATAATCCTGTTCGATACTCTTCTCCCGTGCAGAGGAAAAATACCCCCAGCCTTCGCGGGCAATGATTCCCACCAGGACGATCACACAAAGCACGAAAATGAAATTGCGATTTTGGGTCCAGAAATTGTGCAGGTTTTGCTCCACGCCCGGATCTGCGGCGGGAACTGCAGCAGGGTCAACTTGGGCGGGGGCTTTATCGGCAGGCGGAATTTGGCTCATGGATCGTGCAGGTTGAGCAGCGCCTTCTTTTTCCTCAACGCCAAAGTTGCTCCCACCTCGCAAAGGCGATCATTCCGTCCGAAAATGCCCGTCAGTCAAAGACCACCGTCTTATTTCCGTAAACGAGAATCCGGTTTTCCAAATGCCACCGGACGGCCTGGGCCAAAACCGACTTTTCCAAGTCCCGCCCTTTCCGAATCAAATCGTCCACACTGTGCCGGTGCGTCACACGGGCCACATCCTGTTGGATGATCGGTCCGTCATCCAAAACCGGCGTCGCATAGTGCGCCGTGGCTCCAATCAACTTAACCCCCCGGGCATGAGCCTGATGATAGGGTCTGCCACCCGCAAATGCCGGGAGAAACGAATGATGGATGTTGATCACCGGTTTCCCAAAGTTCGCGAGGAAATCCGCCGATAAAACCTGCATGTAACGGGCGAGAACGACAAAATCGATGCCCGCTTTCCTCAACAGGGCGATTTGTTGCGACTCAGCCTTCGCCTTCGTTTCGGCAGTCACCGGTATGTGGTGAAATCCCAATCCATAGTGCCTGGCCGCCTCCGCCATGTCGGTATGATTCGAAATCACGCACGTGAAATCACCCGCAAAGTCACCCGCCCGTCCCCGGAGCAGGAGATCATGAAAACAATGGTCCGCCTTCGAGACGAAGATCGCGCCTTTTGGCCGGTGGGAAGAATGCGCCACTTTCGCTTTCATGCCCAACGAGGAGGCGAAGACCGCGAATTCGTTCATTTCCACTGTCGCATCATTTCCCGTCGGAACCCATTCTATGCGCTGAAAGAACTCCCCTGCTTCCATGTCCCGATGCTGATCGGCGTGCAGAATGTTGCCTTTTCGCGCAAAGATCCAGCCGGACGTCCTGGCCACAATACCGGGCTGATCGGGACCATGCAGCAAAGCAACTAGCGTCGGGGATGCGTTTGAGCTCACGAAAAATTACATCGGCACGACACTGCCGCGGTACTGCTGCAGCGGACGAACATCGACGCGTTTTTGCTTCATTGCCCGAATGCCTCCCAGCGCCGCATTCGCCCCGGTCAGGGTCGTCATGATACACACCGAATTGGCCACGGCCGCGGCGCGGATGGCATTTTCATCGTGGCGGGGGATCATGCCCTTCGGCGTATTGATCACCATTTTGATTTCGCCATTTTTGATCATGTCGACGCAGTTCGGACGCCCCTCCAGGAGCTTGTTCACGAATTGAACCTGCAGTCCGTTCTGCTGGAGCAGACGGGCGGTGCCGCCGGTTGCCACGATCGAGAATCCAAGTTCGGCAAATTCCCTGGCCAATGCCACCGCACCCGCCTTGTCGGAATCCTTGACGCTGAGGAATACTTTTCCACTCAACGGCAGGCCTGGTTTTGCTGCCATCTGGGTTTTGGCAAACGCGATTCCCAGATCGTCGTCGAGCCCCATGACCTCGCCCGTCGAACGCATTTCCGGACCGAGCACGATGGGCGCGCCGGGAAAGCGGGCAAAGGGGAACACCGCTTCCTTCACGCACCAATGTTTGGGCTTCACTTCGGAGCGAAGACCGAGTTCGGAGAGTTTTTTCCCTGCCATCACCTTGGCTGCCAGTTTTGCCAGCGGAACGCCAATGGCCTTGGCCACGAATGGCACGGTGCGCGACGCCCGCGGGTTTACCTCCAGGACGTAGAGCTGATGGTCCTTGATCGCGAACTGGATGTTCATCAATCCCACCACCTTGATCGCCTTCGCGAGCGCATAGGTGGCACGGCGAACCGTCTCAAGCATGTCGGCGGACAGCGTGTGGGGTGGCATTACCATCGCCGCGTCACCCGAGTGGACGCCGGCGAATTCGATATGCTCCAGCATGCCGCCAATGATCGCGGTTTCACCATCGCTGATGCAGTCGACGTCGAGCTCGATTGCGTCCTCCAGGAACTTGTCGATGAGCACCGGCTTGTCGGGCATCACATCGAATGCCTGACGGATCACCCCTTTGAATTCCTCCTCACTGTAAACGATGAACATGCCGCGTCCACCAAGCACGAACGAGGGACGCAAGAGCACCGGGAAGCCGACTTCCTTGGCGAAAACGAGCGCTTCGGTCTCGTTCATCGCGGTGCGATTTGGCGGCTGCTTGAGCTGAAGCTGATCAAGCACGGCGGCGAAGAGTTTCCGATCTTCGGCGACTTCAATGCTCTCGGGCGTCGTGCCGATGACGTTCACCCCGCGAGCCTTCAATGGACCCGCGAGATTAAGCGGAGTTTGTCCGCCGAACTGGACGATCGCGCCGGAACATTTCTCCTGCTCGTACACCTCGAGCACGTCCTCGAGCGTCAGGGGCTCAAAGTAAAGCCGGTCGCTGGTGTCGTAGTCGGTCGAAACCGTCTCGGGATTCGAGTTGATCATCACGGTTTCGTAACCGATCTCGCGCAACGCGAACGAGGCGTGCACGCAGCAGTAATCGAATTCAATGCCCTGGCCAATGCGGTTGGGCCCGCCGCCAATGATCATGATTTTCTTCTTCTGCGAAGGGAGCACCTCGTTTTCGTCGCCGTAACTCGAATAATAATACGGCGTGAATGCCTCGAATTCCGCAGCGCAGGTGTCCACCAGGCGGTACGTTGTATTCACACCGGCTTTTTTGCGGTGCGCGCGCATCGCATCGAAGTCCACCTTCAGGATGTGCGCGATCTGTGCATCCGAAAAACCAAACTGCTTCGCCCGGCGCAACAACGTGACGTCCAGCTTCGGCAGGGACTGCTTCCGCAGCGTTTCCTCCATTTCATAAATTTCCCACAGCTGCTGCAGGAACCAGGGATCTATCTTGGTGAGATCGAAAATCTGCTCGACGGTGTAGCCGGCGCGGAAAGCGTGGCGCAGGTAATAAACCCGCTCGGCATTCGGCGTGCCGAGTTTCTGGCGGATGACGGAATCCTCCACCACCTCGTCGCCGCCGAATTTGCCGCCGCCACCAAACCCGCGGGCGCCGGTTTCGAGTGAGCGCAGACATTTCTGGAACGATTCCTTGAACGTCCGGCCGATCGCCATCGCCTCGCCCACGGACTTCATCGCGGAAGTCAGGGTGGTGTTGGCGCCCGGAAATTTTTCGAAGGTGAACCGCGGGATCTTCGTCACGACGTAATCGATCGTCGGCTCAAAGCTGGCCGGCGTCAGCCGGGTAATGTCATTGCGCAGCTCGTCGAGTGTGTATCCGATCGCCAACTTCGCAGCGATCTTGGCGATCGGGAATCCCGTGGCCTTGGAGGCGAGCGCGGACGAACGCGACACGCGCGGATTCATCTCGATCACCACCTGCCGGCCCGTTTGCGGATCGATGGAAAACTGGATGTTTGAACCGCCGGTCGCGACCCCGATCTCGCGAATCACCGCGAAGGAGGCATCGCGCATTACCTGAAATTCCTTGTCCGTCAGCGTCATCGCCGGCGCCACCGTGATGGAATCGCCGGTGTGCACGCCCATCGGATCAAAATTCTCGATCGAGCAAATGACCACGCACTGATCCTTGTGGTCGCGCATGACCTCCATCTCGTATTCCTTCCAGCCGAGCAGACATTCCTCGACCAGCACTTCGTGCACGGGGGAAATCTCCAGGCCGCCGGCGACGATCTGTTCAAATTCCTCGCGATTATAGGCAATGCCGCCACCGGACCCGCCGAGGGTGAAGCTCGGACGGATGATCAAAGGCATCGTCCCGATGTAGTCGGCCGCCTGGCGCGCCTCCTCCATTGTGTGCACCGTCTTCGATTTGGCGACGTCCAGACCAATCTTGATCATGCACTGTTTGAAGAGTTCGCGGTCCTCGCCCTTTTTGATCGCATCGGGCCGGGCTCCGATCATCTCGACGTTGTATTTCTCGAGGACGCCCGCGTGATGCAGCTCCATCGAAAGATTGAGGGCCGTCTGTCCACCCAGGGTCGGCAGCAGCGCGGAAGGCCGTTCCTTGGCGATGATCTTTTCGACGATTTCGACCGTCAGCGGCTCGATGTAAGTGGCATCGGCGAACTCCGGATCCGTCATGATTGTCGCCGGATTGGAGTTCACCAGAATGATGCGGTAACCTTCCTCACGCAGGGCTTTGCAGGCTTGGGTGCCCGAATAATCAAATTCGCAGGCTTGGCCGATGATAATGGGACCGGCGCCGATGATCAGGATGGACTCTAAATCAGTACGTTTTGGCATGGCGTGAGCGCCCGCGAGGTTTGTGTTGCCCCCATGGCGGCGCAAGCGGGAATTGGGAATTCCTGCAAGGTTTCACCTGCCGGAGCGGTTTGCCCGCCCGGACGCTCATCCGCTGAGTCGAAACCTTATTCCAAAAGGCTGATGTCGATCCCCAATGCGGCGGCGGCACGGGCCCGATCACCCTGACAGGCGTGAAGCACGCGGGACACGTACTGCCTTTCCTGTCCTGCCAGATAATCTGCCAGCGAAGGCCATTCCGACAAATCGTGCACACGCAGGGGAAGCTGGGCGGAAGTGATGATCCGGGTTTCGGTGGTCGTAATGATCTGCGAAACCATCTGCCGGAACTCCGCCAGATTACCCGGCCAGCCGTACGCCTGAAACGCCGCGAGTGCGTCCTCGGTAAATTCCACCTGCCGCGCGTCAAACTCCGGATTCGAGGTCTTCGCGGCAATATCCTTCAAAAGGAGCGGCAGGTCGTCCAACCGGTCGCGCAGCGCGGGCAAATGGACGGGCAGGACGGCCACGCGATAGAAAAGTTCTTCGTTGAACTGGCCTTGTTCCGCCAGTTTCTCGAGATCTTCCTCGGTCGCACAAATCAGACGGAAATTGTGCGCGTTGTTCCTCAGGACGGACACGAGTTCGGCCTGGGCTTCCGGGGGCAGCGACTGGAGATGAAGCAGGAACAGGGTGCCTCCCTTGGCCTGTTGAATCCAATCCCCTCCCGAGCCATTTTGGCCGAGCAAACCCTCGCGCAAGCTCTCCATCGAGGTGAGTTTGCAATCGATCCTCACCAAGGGGCTGTCCGCGGGATTGCCGGCCGCATGCAGCAGCTCGGCGGCAATCTCGTGACCGCTCCCGATCTCGCCTGAGATCAAAATTGGCGTATGCGCTGTCGCCAGTTTCTTCAGCTGGGCGATCAGGCGTTTGGTTTTTGCGCTCGAACCGATGAAACGGGCTTCAAAATCCCCCGGCTTGACTGCGGAAGCGCTCGTTATCGCCTCCCGCTCGGCGATCGTCCGCTTGAACTCCATCCCACGCCGGAGCGCCTGCATGAGTTCATCCACCTTGAACGGTTTTTGCAGATAATCGAAGGCCCCAAACTTAAGCGCCTGGATCGCACTTTCCGTGCTGGCATAGGCGGTCATGATGATCACCACCGCACTGGCGTCGTAGAGCTTGAGTTGCTTCAGCAACGTGATGCCGTCCATCGGCTTCATGTCGATGTCAGCCAGCACCAGATCGAATTTCTCCGCCTTGTACTTCACCAGGCCCTTCTCACCATCAGTCGCGAAAGCGGTTTTGTACCCGGTGGGCGAGATCACGGCCTCGAGCATCTCGTGAATCGAGATCAGGTCGTCAACGATGAGAATGGAAGGCATGCAGGAGAAAAAGGACTGTGCCCGCTGGCCGCGGGCACGCAAACAACTTTAAAAGGGAGCCGGTTTTATTGCTGAAGACCGCCAGCGACCGCACCGAGTTGGAAGATCGGCAGGAACATCGCCATGACGATGCCACCGACAATCACGCCGAGGAACACGATGAGCAGCGGCTCAATCAATGAAGTGAGTGACGCGACCGTCGCATCGCACTCCGTGTCGTAGAAATCGGCAATCTTGTTCATCATTCCATCCACATTACCGGTTGTCTCACCCGCCTTGACCATGTGCTTCATCATCGGGGGGAAAAATGGGTTGACCGCCATGATATCCGAAACCTGTCCGCCCTGGCTGACATGTTTGGCGATTTCAGAGCAGGCATCCTCGACCTGAACCTTGCCGCTGGCCGCAGCGACAATTTCCAGAGTGCGCAAAATGGGAACGCCTGAGCGCATGAGGGTCGCATAGGTGCGGCAAAAGCGGGAAAGCGCGATCTTATGGATCAGATTGCCGAAAATCGGAGCCCGAACCAGGAACTGATCCTTCTGTCGGCGACCGTTGGGAGTGGAGGTATATTTGTTCAGGCCGATCCACGCCAGATAGGCCAGCACCGCGATATGAATGATGCTGGGTTTGATGAAGAAGCCGACCAGACTGGACGTGTCCGGCTTTAGGAAATTACTCAGATCAATCAGCATCTGGGTGGGCGCGGGTAACTTTGCACCGAAATCCGCGAACATGGCGGCGAACACCGGAATAACGAAAATCAGCAGTACGTTGACGAGTGCGATCGCGAGGCCGATGACCGCAATCGGGTACGTCATGGCCGATTTTACTTTTTTGGTCAGCTTAACCGTCGATTCAAAATAGCCGGCCACCTTGCTGAGAATTTCTGCGAGGCCGCCCGAAGCTTCACCCGCTTCCACCATGGAAATGAACAGGGAATTGAAAGATTTGGGGAATTTTTTAACCGCCGCGGAAAACGAAGTGCCGGTGGAGATGTCGTTGCGAACATCGCGAATCACAATCCGGAACACCTGATCTTCGGTTTGATCCTGAAGTGCCTCCAAACAAGACACGAGGGGCAAACCCGCTTGCAACAGCGACGCCAGCTGACTGGTAAAAAGCGAAAGTTCCGACAAATCCAATTTGTAGGTCTTTGCTTTTTTCTCCAACGCCTTTTGTTTAGCCAATGCCTGCGCCGCCTTGATATTCGCCTGGGATTTTGATGCCGCTGGATTCGCCATAATCGCTTTAAAATACGTGGAAAGGGTGATTGCTCGCAATCCCATTCAGTTTCGGACGCTTAGGAGGGGTCTTTAGAACTTAAGCTTGATCGCCGCAAGGCCGCCGTCACAGTTTTCCCTCGTATTGCGGCTATAGTTTAATGGTAAAACCTCTGCCTTCCAAGCAGGTGTCGTCGGTTCGATTCCGACTAGCCGCTCCATTTTTACAGGTTTTTGGACCCCTGTTTCAGGGTCAAAACGCCTCAAACTAAGGCGGAAGCGGACTCGCCGCCCCGGTGACTCCATACTTCAAGTCGACTCATCAACGCGATCCTGGCGGAATTCTGCAGCCCTGGCAGCCGATGTTTACCTCGCGCTACGATTATTTTTCCTGACGACCTAAATTAAGGTGATAATATACTTGGCTCAGTGAGGCAGGATCGGCATTTAATAGAAATCCCCTAACTGAAAGCCTGAGAATTAATCCCGAAGATGAAGCATTATTTTTTAATTTCTGTGCCCAAGCCTTCGCCCGAATCAGGTTTCGACGTTTCGCAAGCTTGGCAAATGTTAGTAAATAAACATAGCTCGAAAGCACCAAAAGACAGCAGTCTTCAAGAGGGAGTCTGGCTAGTCGATCGAGACACTGGCGTATCCTTTTTAGCCGCAGTTGTTGCTGAAGCTGAAGCTCGCAATCTAAAGCACCGAGTTGATTTTCTGATTCGGGATTAGTCTTCATTTCTCCCCCTTCTTTTTATCCCGAATCTCTTTTAGTTTTTTATCCACTTCCGCCTTGGGGACGCGAACCAGTCCGCGAGCCAGAGCCTGAAATTTTTGAAATGGCTTTGGCTCCGATTCGTCCGCGCCTGAGTTCGGTTTTGTTTTCACGGATTCAGGCGGGTTGAGCGCCGTTGATTAGTTTAGCATACGTCAGACGTTTGCCGATGATCGCAACCGCTGCTTTCAGAAATCGCGCCGAATCGTTTTCCTTCCGGTTATTGTACCGGAAAACCTGCTCGTCCAGATAGCGGAATAGATGCACGGGATCGACGCTGACATATGTTCCCTTGAGCGTCCGCTTGAGCAGCGACCAAAAGTTTTCGAGTCCGTTCGTGTGAACCTGTCCCTCAACGTATGAAACCGCGTGGTCAATTACGCCGTGAACATAGGCGTCATCCAAGCCTTGGTAGGACATGAGAGCATCCGTATATACGTTTGACCCGGGTTCGACGTTGGCGCGAACCTCGCCCTGCACGACATGCCGGCGATTGCTCGGAACGTGTTTTACTGACACTTTGCCGTCTCTTTCCAGCAATCCGACCACTACCGACTTGCCGACATAACCGCGAGCGCTTCCGCGACGTTCATTGCGGGATTTGTGCATGAATTTGCCCTTACCGCCGATGAAGGTTTCATCCACTTCAACCGTGCCTTTCAACTTCTCAAAGCTGCCCGTCTGCATGGCGAGTCGGATGCGCTGGAGCATGAACCAACCTGTTTTCTGGGTCACGCCAAGGGCGCGGTGAACCTCGTATGAGCTGATTCCGTTTTTGGCATTGGCAATGAGCCAGATCGCACAAAGCCACTTATCCAATCCAAGCGGCGAGTCCTCAAATATCGTTCCGACTTTGACCGAGAACTGTTTCTTGGTCGTGCAGCATTTGCACTCCCATGTGCGGCGGGTGGCAATAGGCTTCACATCAACCGATTCACAGCGCGGGCATTTCACGCCATGCGGCCAGCGCAGATCGACCATGAAATTATGCGCGGTTTGCGGGTCCGCGAAATAGCGGACGGCTTCAACTAAGGTTTCTGGAAAATTTGTTTCGGTGGTCATGTTAAACGGATGGCTTGTAGGGATCGTCAGGCAAATCAAAGGCAGTCTCATCAAGCATACCTAATCCACCTGATTGAATGAAATATTGGGTTTTAAGGAAATGCGTTAGAAGTTTTCTTAGTTCGGCATCTGTTCTCTTCGCAAATTGGTAAAGCTCAGCAGCGAAATCCTTTTCGACTAGGCTTGTTTTTTCGCGAGTAATTACACCCATCTGAAGTGGGCCTTTGCTGGCTGCGCTATGTTCAATACATGACGCGACAAAATATGCAGCCACTCCCTTTGCGTCAGTCACGGAAAGAGTCCCGAGATCAATTTCGCGAGCCAAGTAATTCGCTAGTATTTGGCACTGCCCGAAAGCAAAGAACGTCGGTTTTACTGGACTGAATAGCGCCAACTCTAACGAGGCTCTAATCAGGCATGGTTTTTCCTGATAAAATCCTACGAGAAAGTCGGTTTTCCTTATGCGGTGAAATCTCTCTCTTTCCTTGACCTCCATATTATGGAGATATGATGCTTGGGACACTTTGCTTCTGTAATTATCCAATGATTCTGTGGCCACGGTTTGCGCATCGGCCAAATACTTGTCTTTTGCGGCTTCGGAAAAAATCACCTCAAATGCGTCGCCGATCTCCTTGTCGCCAGATTTGGCCAGCAACGCCACTCCATCGGAAAAATTGATTTCGGTGATTTTTTCGGCGTCAATGGTCGCCTCTGAATCGTGAACCGTCATTCTGCTGTCAGAGGCAAAAATGATAGCATCCTTGCATGCAAATCCGATTGTGATGGTCATGGGTGTGATCCATGACCTGCGCCTTGCGGCCAAGGAATATTGTAAAGTATCAATCATGACGCTTACTGAGCCAAGTATATTATCACCTAAATTAAGGTGCCAGCCGGGTTTGCTGTGTGTCGATAACACGATCACGCTATTTCAATCGTGAATCGTCCTCCACCCCTTCTGTTTCGGTTTTCCCTGGGGGCGTTTTTTTATCCGCACGACAAATATGCGGGAGGCGGTTCACACCTGTGAATCCAACGATGATCATTGGTGCGGCGAATACCGAAACGGCCGGACTCGCTTTCGCTGCGTTGATTTTGATTCTTCTGGTCATCTCACAATTCCGCGTCCGTCGATCAAACGAGCGCCTGAAACAGCTGGATCGGGAAATGGCATCCCGGCTCGCGTCGCTTGAAAAAAGTGAACGCGACAAAAACAATTTTCTCACCGCACTCAGCCACGAAATCCGCAATCCCCTCAATGGAATAACCGGACTCGCGGAGAGCATGAATGCGCCAGCACTCGATCAGAAAAACCGGCAAAAGCTGAATTTACTGCGGGAATGCACCGCGCATCTTTCCTCTTTACTCGACGAGGTTTTGGATTTTTCCCAGGTTCAACCGGAGGGATTCAAGATCAAACCGGTGATTTTCGAACTGGCCGAGCTGATGCAATCGGTGGCCACACTGACGTCGGCGGTCAGCGAAAAGCGGGGCATTCCGGTGGAAATTGCCCTGTCTCCCGACCTTCCCGCCCAAATCGTGGGGGATCCGTTGCGCATCCGGCAAATCCTGCTGAATTATCTTTATAATGCATTGAAGTATGCAACGCGGGGGAAGATCAGCGTCACCGTCTGGCAGAATAAAATTCCTCCCAATTCTGCGGAAATATTCTTTGCGGTGTCTGACGAGGGACCCGGCATCAGCGCCGAGGAACAGGCCGGACTGTTCGTGCCGCTCGAGTCGAACCCTGGTCCAATCGCCACCCTGAATTCGAGGAAAACGCTGGGGCTTTCCATCTGCAGGTCGCTCGCAGAGAAAATAAAAGGGACGGTTTGGGTGGAAAGCGAATTGGGCAAAGGTTCGGTTTTTTATTTCAAGGCAACTTTTCCGGTGGCGGACCTCAGGGCCACTCCCTCAGATCACCCGCTGCTCCGGCCGTTCGGCAATTACCGGCTCGCGCTGGTGGTCGACGACGAGGAGTACAATCGCATCGCCCTCGCCGGCCTGCTGGAAACCCTGCATCTTCAGGTATTCACCGCCGCCCACGATCGCCAGGCTCTCGATCTGGCCGCGGCCCACGATTTCGATCTCATCTTTGTCGACTACTCCATTCCCGGACTAAATGGAGCCGCCATCGCGCGCGAAATCCGGCGGTTGCCCGGCCCGGCCGGACAAGCGGCGATTTTTGCCACCACCGCATTCAACACTCCGGAAATCCGCCGCACCTGCCTCGACGCGGGCATGGACGCATTTTTGACCAAACCCATCACCCTGGAACAATTGCGGCTGGGGCTCGGCGCCATCGCCTCGAAGGAGGAAGCGAGGCTTCCGTCGCGTCCAAGCGCACACAAGCCTCTGGCCAACCTTCGCCTTCTTGCGACCAAAAAGGGC
>JBEHXD010000067.1:0-15006 GCA_048498875.1 Verrucomicrobiota bacterium | reverse complement strand
GTGCTCAGCGGGGTGAGGGCACCCCGCCCACATTGCGAGGCAAGCTGAACGAGGCGTCCCTGGCGTAGTGTCATAAATCTATTCCTGCGGGATTGCCTTTTTGGGGTAAGGTCTGCTTGTTGACACCTCCTCATGAAAATTCTCGTCGCCGATAAAATCTCACCCAAGGGAGTTGCCTACCTGCGCCAGCAGCCGGGCTTTGAAGTGGTGGAGGCTTACGGCTCTTCCCCGGCGAAAGTGCTCGAGCTCGTGAAGGACGTTCACGCCATCGCGGTTCGTTCGGAAACAAAGATCACGGCCGAAGTCTTCGCGGCGGCGCCCCTCTTGAAAGTGGTGGGTCGCGCCGGTGTGGGCGTGGACAACGTCGACGTCGATGCGGCCACGGAAAACGGCGTGATCGTCATGAATACGCCGCTCGGCAACACGGTCGCCACGGCCGAACTCACCTTCACGCACATTCTCTGCGGTGCGCGCCCGGTGCCCCAAGCCGCCGCGTCGATGAAAGCCGGCCAGTGGGATCGCAAGAGCTTTTCCGGCATCGAACTTTTCAAGAAAACGCTCGGCGTGGTCGGTCTCGGCCGCATCGGCACGGAGGTCGCCAAGCGCGCCCAGGCTTTCGGCATGCGCGTGCTCGCGTTCGATCCGTATCTTTCCCCGACCCGCGCCAAGGCGATTCAGGTGGAGGCCGTTTCGCTCGATGAATTGCTTGCGCAGGCGGACTACATCACCGTGCACATGCCGCTGACCGACCAGACGAAGTACATGATCGACGAGGCGGCGATCGCGAAGTGCAAGAAGGGCGTGCGCCTGTTCAATTGCGCGCGCGGTGGAATCATCAAGGAAGCGGCGCTCATTGCCGGATTGAAATCCGGGCAGGTCGCGGCCGCAGGTCTCGACGTGTACGAAGACGAACCGCTCGCGGTGGACAGCGATCTGCGCAAGCTCCCGAACGTCACGCTCACTCCGCACCTTGGCGCCTCGACCGCGGAAGCGCAGGACGCGGTGGGCATCGAAATTGCCGAGCAGATTGCCGGGGTCTTGAACGGCGGCGTAATCAGCAATGCCGTGAACATGCCTTCGCTGGACGCAGCCACGTTGAAGGCGATCGGACCGTATCTCGAATTGGGCGGAAAGCTTGGCACGCTGGTTCAGCAGCTGGCGTCGAGTCGCGTGGAGCGCCTGCGCATTACCTACTGGGGCAAAATCGCCGAACTCGATGCAAATCCGGTCACCCGTTCCATTCAGCGCGGTTTCCTCAAGCGCATCAGTGGGGACACGCTCAATTTCATCAATGCTCCGACGATCATGCAGCGATTGGGCGTTGAAGTGGAAACGATCAAGTCCACGAGCGAGGCTGATTACACCGATCTTGTCATGGTCGAAGCGATTCAGGCGGATGGGCTGACGAAGTCCGCCGCCGGCACCTTGCTCGGCACCGCCAACAGCCCGCGTCTTGTTGCGCTCAACGGACGTGGAGTCGAAGCGGATCCTTCCGGCGCGTTGCTGATCTACGAAAATCACGACGAGCCCGGCATCATCGGCATGGCGGGCACGTTGTTCGGTCGCGAGAAGATCAACATCGCGGCCATGTCGCTCAGTCGCAACAACGCGGGCGGCACGGCACTCTGCATCCTGAATTTGGACAGCCAGCCGTCGGAAGCGGCCCTTAAGGAGTTGACCAGCCATCGCGCCATCAAGCAGGCTGTGGTGGTCAACCTCTGATGCCCAACGTCTGGATACTGAGCTCTGCCCTGATTGGATATCTGCTCGGGTCGTTGCCTTTCGGCTACCTCGTCGCGCGGGCGCATGGCGTCGACATTTTCAAAGTCGGCAGCGGCAATCCCGGCGCGACGAACGTAAAACGCGTCCTCGGTTCGAAGGCGGGCAACACCGTTTTTGCGCTGGATGCGTTGAAAGGCGCGGTTTCCGCCGCGTGGCCGTTGCTGCCGTTTTTGAACCTTCCCGATGCGCGCGTGATGGGCCTCGTGGGCGTGATCGCGGCAGTCCTGGGACATTCGTTCTCGATGTTCACCAAATTCAAAGGCGGGAAAGGCGTGGCGACCGCGGCCGGTGGATTGGTCGTGCTCATTCCCCTGGCGTCCCTGATCGGCGGAGCGGTGTGGGTGCTGACCTTTTTTATCACCCGGTATGTCTCATTGGGATCGGTGCTGGCCGCTCTGGCGGTGCCCGGCGCCAGCTGGCTTTTGAACAACCCTTTGCCCCTGAATCTGGTCGCCACTGCGCTGGGACTTTTTGTGGTGATACGCCACCGGGAAAACATCAAGCGCCTGCTCAACGGCACCGAGAGCAAATTCGTGAAAAAACCCCGCGCGCAGACCTGACGCGCAAGTTGTTCAGCCTTTGGATTATGACACGCGGCTTGCACTAGTGCCTTGCCAAGAAGCGCTCGGGCACGCCATTAAACCGGGCTCCAATCATGGCTCTCATTGTTCAAAAATACGGCGGTACCTCGGTGGGGGACGTCGACCGCATCAAGAATGTGGCCAATCGCATCAAAAAGACCCGCGATGAAGGCCATAGTCTGGTGGTGGTGGTATCAGCGCGGTCCGGTGTGACCAACGAACTGATTGCCCGTGCCAAAGCCATCAATGAGCGCCCCGATACCCGCGAAATGGACATGCTGCTCGCGGTGGGTGAACAGGAAACGATCGCGCTAACCGCCATGGCATTGCACGCGATCGGTATCCCGGCGGTTTCCTATACAGGTGCTCAGGCGGGTATTTCCACGGACCGGGTTTTCACCAAGGCCAAGATCCAACAAATCAGCCCCAAGCCGATTTTGGCGGATTTGCAGGCGGGCAAGGTGGTGATTGTCGCCGGCTTTCAGGGCATCAACGAAGAAGGCCAGATTACCACGTTGGGGCGCGGGGGTTCCGATCTCACGGCGATCGCACTCGCGGCGGCATGCAAGGCCGACAAGTGCGAGATATACACGGATGTCGATGGCGTCTACACGGCCGATCCGCGCATCGTCAAAAACGCCAAAAAGATCGAGGAAATCAGCTATGACGAGATGCTGGAACTGGCGAGCCAGGGCTCCAAGGTCATGCAGTCCCGCTCCGTCGAATTTGCTTCAAAATACGGCGTCGTGTTTGAAGTCCGCAGCAGTTTTAATCACAACCCAGGAACCATCGTGAAAGCAGAAGTCGCCTACATGGAAAAAGTCGTCGTTCGCGGCGTCGCGCTCGACAAAGACCAGACCAAAGTCGTGATCAGCAATGTGCCTGATCGTCCGTCCTCGGCCGCGACCATTTTCAAGGCCCTCGCGGATGCGGCGATCAACGTTGACATGATCGTGCAGAACGTGGCGCATACCGGCGGCGTGGACCTCACGTTCACCGCCCAGCGCGATGATGCCTCGAATGCGGTGAAGGTGTTGCCCGATGTCCTCAAGAAGCTCGGGGGCGGGGAAGTGAAGGCATTTGATAATATCGCCAAACTTTCCGTCGTCGGCGTCGGCATGCGCACCCACGCGGGCGTGGCCGCTGCGCTGTTTACCGCGCTGGGTGAGGCCGGCATCAACATTCAGCTGATTGGCACCTCGGAAATCAAAATCACCGTGGCGGTGGATCGCGCGCGCGCCGATGAGGCGCAGCGGGCTGCCCACGACGTGTTCAATCTGGGCCAATAACGACAGGCACACCTGCGCCTATTTCAATTGGCGAAGCGGACTCTTCCCGCTTCGCTTGGGCTCGCGAGGATCGCCATGAAATACATTTCCACCCGCGGCCAGACGGAGCCGCATAGCTTTTCGCAGGCAGTTGCCATTGGCTTGGCGCCGGATGGCGGGCTGTTTCTGCCTGAGCGTCTGCCGGACATCACCCCCCGCCTGAAATCGTGGCAGAATCTGAGCTATGCCCAGCTCTGCACGGAGTTCATGGGGATTTTTGCCACGGACATCCCGGAGAGCGTGCTGGAAAAGCTGGTGGCCAACTCCTACGCGCATTTTACCCATCCGTCGATCGCACCCCTCGTCAAACTCGACGAACAGACCTACGTGTTGGAGTTGTTTCACGGGCCGACGCTGGCGTTCAAGGATTTCGCGCTGCAATTGCTGGGCAATCTTTACGAGAACCAGTGCAAATTAAGCGGGCAGGGGATCAACGTACTTGGCGCCACTTCGGGCGACACCGGGGCAGCCGCCATTCATGGTCTCTTGGGAAAACCGCACACCGCGGTCTTCATTCTTTATCCCGAAGGCCGGGTTTCGCCGCTGCAGGAACGACAGATGACCTGTACCGGCGCGGCGAACGTGCACGCCATCGCGGTTGACGGTAGTTTCGACGACGCCCAGCGGGTGCTGAAAAACATTTTTGGCGATCGTGACTTCAGTCAGAAGCATCACCTTTCGGCGGTAAACTCGATCAATCTCGCGCGCGTTCTGGCCCAGTGCGTCTACTATCTGTACGCCTGGCTGCAACTGCCCGAGGCAAAACGAAGCCACGTCGAGTTCGTGGTTCCGACGGGAAATTTCGGCAATGTTTTTGCCGGCTGGTTGCTCGGGGAAATGGGGGTGCCGATCCTCGGTTTCAAGGTGGCGACCAACCGCAATGACATTCTGCACCGCCTGCTCACGACGGGCGAATACCGCATGGGCGAAGTTCAGCCGAGTCTGGCGCCGTCGATGGACATCCAGGTGGCCTCCAATTTTGAGCGCTTCCTGTACTACGAATTGGACTGCGATGCGGCCAAAGTCCGCGCGGTCATGGCGCAGTTGAAAGACAAAGGGGTGTATCGTTTTGAGAATTTTGACCGTTCCACGTTCAGTTCCACTTGTGCCAGCGACGCGGAGATCACCGCGATCATTCGCCGGGTCTATGAGCAGTTCAACTACGTGGCCGATCCGCATACTGCGTGCGCCTTCAAGGAGTTGAATCCCGACCGGGTCAGTGTGGTGCTTTCCACCGCACATCCGGCAAAGTTTCCCGATGCCATTCAGGCGGCAATCGGAAAAAGCTCCACGCACCCGACGTTGGAAAAACTCAAGCCCTTGCCGGTGGTTAAACATCGCCTGCCGGCCGACGAGGCTGCCATCAAGGCCTTCATCGCGCAACGTGCGGTCTGAAGTTTGAGTTGGGCTGCAACGCCTGCGTGCGTCTATCCGGTGCGGATTTTGCGGTGGTTTGACCTTCTTTTGATCGTTTTTTCCGGTTTTCTGCGTCGCGTTCAAAAAGAATTGGGAACAAGTTTTATAAAACCCTCAAATTCCGCTCGCCGAAGCCGATTAGAATCACACGCTCTCCACCCATGCCGTTTCGTCTCCCCGCATCCCGTATCAACTGGACTAACAGCTCTTTCCTCATCGGCACGTTTGTCGTGACCTGTACCGCGGTACCGTTGTACCTCTGGCGTTTTGGACTCGATTGGTTTCAGGTTTCGATGTTTTTCGCGTTTTTTATCGCGACGGGCCTGAGCATCACTCTCGGTTATCACCGTCTGTTTTCGCACATGGCGTTTCAAGCGAGCTGGCCGGTGCGCCTCGCGACCCTCATTTTTGGTGCGGCGGCCTTTGAAAATAGCGCCATCCAGTGGGTGTCGGATCATCGCCGTCATCACAAGCATGTCGATCACGACGATGACCCGTACGATATTTCGCAGGGCTTCTGGTATGCGCACATGGGCTGGATCCTTTTCAAACTCGATGCCGAACCGCCGCTGGACAACGTCCAGGATTTACGCAAGGACCGGATCGTTTTGTGGCAGGAGAAATATTACGTGGCGATTGCCGTGATCGTCGGGCTGCTGGTGCCGGCCGCGCTGGGCTATCTGTACTCCGGCTGGTTGGGCGCCCTGGGCGGTTTTCTGATCGCGGGTGTGGCCCGCGTTACCGCGGTCCAGCACATGACCTTTTTCATCAACTCGCTTTGCCACACGATTGGCGGCCAGCCCTATTCCGATCGCTGCAGCGCCCGCGACAGCTGGATCATGGCGATTTTCACGTTCGGTGAAGGCTATCACAACTATCACCACGAGTTTCAGCATGATTATCGCAATGGCGTAAAATGGTGGCAGTGGGATCCCACGAAGTGGACCATTTGGACGCTCGAAAAGATGCGTCTGGTCCGCGGTCTTCGCCGTGTGCCGGAGGAAAAGGTTTTGTTGTCACAGCTCGCCGATACCCGCCGCCGGTTGAATGCGCGGTTGACGTGCAAGAAGACCGTGTTGAACGAACGGCTGCGCGAACTGCTTCAGTCATCGGACGCCAAATTGCATCAACTCGGCGAACGCTGGGCGGTGCTCAAGGCCCAGTACGCGGAGAAGGCGGGCGCATTGAAGCACGAATATACCGAACGTGCCGTGGCGCAATTTGAGGAAGCCAAGGCGGCTCTCGCCGAAATTCGCCGCGAGATTCAGCAAGCGCTTCATCTGCTCGATCAGGCACCGGCTGCGGCGGCTGCTTAAGTCTCCAGTTCGAGGTAGGGGCCGATGCCCTCATCGGCCTTGTTTGAGTCGTCATCAGCGTGTTCAACTGGCATTTCCACCTGTCGGATTTTTGCAGTTGTGGACTGACACCGTGGAGGTGCGTGCATTTCAAGGGCTTTAATGGTAACCCTGCCAAGGCCGATGAGGGCATTGGCGCCTACCTTAATTCCAGCTCCGTGGGCGGGACATAATACGCCCGCTTCACAACAGGGGCGCCAGCAGGCGGGCGATTTCCTCGCCGATCGTGGGAATGATCCTGCGGCCTTTTGACGGAGCTGGCATCGGCTTTGATTGATCAAAGACCTCGCGCATCCAGCGCGACATCGCCTCCGCTTCGCGTTTGGAATAGGTGACCATGCCGACCTCAAAGTTCACAAACAGGCTGCGCAAATCCATGTTTGCTGATCCCATCATCCCGGTTTTTTCGTCCACGAGGAGCATCTTCGCGTGGCTCATGCCCGGGCCATAGAGAAGGATTTTAGCTCCGGCAGCGTAGAGTTCGCGCAGATAATAGCGACGGGCGAGGTCGGTGATCGGGTGATTGGAACGCGCGGGAATCACCACCTTTACCTCGGTGCCGGCCCGGGCCTGGACCAGCAGGGAGCGAAAGAGCACCTCATCGGGAATGAAGTAGGGGGTGCAAATCCAGATGCTTTTTTCGGCCTGCTGCACCAGCGACAGGATTCCTTCGTACAAAGGTTCGCCGGGCACGTCAGGTCCGCTGGCGGCGATCTGCACCTCGCTTTCGCCCACGGGCGGTGGCGGTTCCATGGGCCGCTCCTGATTGAGCTGGCTGATGGGTTGTCCACTGGCGAACGACCAGTCGGCGATGAAAATCTCGTTGAGCAAACTTGCCGCCGGTCCCTCGACGATGGCGCCGAAGTCGCGCCAACGGCGTTTGAGCGGAGTGGGGCCCATGTATTCGACCGCGAGATTTCGACCGCCCAATGCCGCCACCCGATGATCGAAAATGGCGATTTTCCGGTGATTTCTAAGATTGGCAGATCCGCGGGTCTGAATCGGAAGCACCGGCATGAATTTGACGACTTCCCCGCCCGCTTCGCGCAGGGGATTGCAAAAACGTCCACTGCTGGAAAAACAGCCGAGTGAGTCCAGCAGCAGACGCACTTTCACTCCTTCACGGGCGCGCTGGGCGAGGAGTTTGATGATGCGTTTGCCCACGGCGTCGCGACCGAGGATGAACGTCATGATGTGGATGGTGTGTTTCGCCTCGCGGATGCCCTGCTCGAGTTTTGCAAAAGCTTCCTCACCTGAGGTGAGAAATTGAATGCGATTTCCTCCGAGAGGGGCGCTGGCCCCGTTGAGCGCCATCACTTTTGCCGTCGCCGTGGTGGCCGCCTTGGACGGGGTGGCGCCGGGAATCACCGGGCAGAGGGGCGCTTTCCTTGAAGCCAGTCGCTGGATTTTTCTGCCTCCGAGTAGCAAATATAACGGAACGCCGATGTACGGGACAAAAGCGATCGCCAGCAGCCACGCGAAGGTGTTGCTCGGCTGTTTCCGTTCGCTGATCAACCGGGCGATGGTCAAAAGCGCCAGCAGAAAGCCGGCGACCGTGAGCAAATGCGGCAAAAGACCGTTGATAATCGGATGCTCCCGCAGGCTGGCATAAGCGTTTGTCAGCGTGTCCATCACTGACTTAAGCCTTACAGCCCCGGGGCCGTTGGCAAGCGGGAGGATGACACGCATTTATTCAAAAAACCTCTTGGCAAACGGGAAAACGCCCCCTTACCTTGACCCTTCATTTTGGTGGAGTATCCAAGTGGCCAAAGGACGTTGACTGTAAATCAATTCGGCTCTTGCCGTTCACTGGTTCGACTCCAGTCTCCACCACCATTTCAGATCCTCCGGGTTCTGTAAAAAGACAGCCAGAAGGCCTTTGCCGTCTGGCTGTTTTTTTGTGCCCACGCGCTCGGGTCGCTGCATAAAAGTGTGTCTTCCACTGAAATCGTGAACTGTAGCGATGGTCGGGGGCCGGGTGGCGTCTTCACCATTGCGAATCAACGGGAACCGCGGAAATTTTTTGCCCATGAATCAATCCGACAAAGCCGTCCGTTTTCGCGAACTACACCGGCAACCGGGAACCTTTGTTTTCCCCAACCCTTGGGACGGCGCGTCGGCGCGTTTTTTGGCGGCGGAAGGATTTATGGCGCTGGCGACGTCGAGCGCGGCTCGTGCCGCCACTTTGGGACGGCGCGATGGGGCCATATCCCGGGACGATGCGTTAGCCCATGCGCGTTTGATCGCGGATTCCGTGGATATTCCCGTCGCCTCCGATCTCGAGAATGGTTTTGGCGCGGCGCCGGCGTTTGTCGCGGAAACCATCCGATTGGCCGCGGAGACGGGGATTGTGGGCGGGTCGATCGAGGATGCCACGGGTGATCCCGCGGCGCCACTTTACGATTTCGACACGGCCGTGGCCCGGGTGGCGGCCGCGGTCCAGGCGGCGCGAAGTCTGTCGTTTCCTTTCACCCTCACCGCCCGTGCGGAGAATTTTCTGCGGGGAAATCCCAACCTCGACGATACGATCAAACGGCTCCAGGCTTTTGAAAAAGCCGGCGCCGATGTGTTGTTCGCTCCCGGACTACCGGATCTCGAAGCCATACGAAAAGTTTGCGCCTCGGTTTCAAAACCCGTGAACGTGATGGCGTCGGTTCCGGGAAAAGGATTCACCGTGCCGGATCTCGCGGCTGCCGGAGTGAAACGCATCAGCCTTGCGGCATCGCTTTATCGGGCGGCGCTGGCGGGATTTCTGGATGCCGCTCGCGAGGTGAAGGCAAAGGGAACCTTCTCATACGTGGAGCGCTCTCCGACCACCGCGCAAATGAATGCGGTACTCAAGAGCTGATTGATCCCGCGTGCGGGTTTTGCGGACAGACCGTTTTACCCGATGATCTGCTTCGCTTCGTGCGCGATCCGATGGGAGGCTTTCCAATGGTTCAGGTAATCAAGCGCCACGAATTGATGCAGGGCCACGATGGTCCAGAACACGACTTGGAAACTAACTTTTGAACACTTGTGACGCAGCCGGCGTTGGGCGATGAAACCGCCCGGCCAGCCGCCGAGCACCGCGAGCTGGTGCAGAACAAATTCGCTTTCCCGATATTGCTTCTGCGTGGCCCGGCGTTTGTCCCAGGCATAAATGAAGTAGGTGACGGTGCTCACAAAAAGCACATAGCTGGCGAGGTAGGCCCCGTTGATCGTGAGCGCGAGACGGACCAGCGCAAAGGTGGGCGCGCCCATCAGCAGACAGAGAAAAAGAATGTTCTCGCTGGTGATCCGTCCACCTTCATTCACATGCACTGCTTTCTGGGCGCAGGGGCGGCCCTTCTTATCCTTGCCAATCTCGAAGATGATTTTGTCGCCCACTTCCGGCGCCTTGTAGCGCTTCGTAAAATCCCGGAAGTGCAGGAAAAGCCGGTGCCCGTCGCTGTCGATGTAGCCGAAACCGCGCTCGGGATTCCATTCAGTGATCGTTCCGGAAGGCATGTGGGGAGCAACAAGGACCGGATCAGGTCAGGAATGTTCAATCCGAATTTTTAGCCCAAGGGCCTTCGCTTTTGACGCTACTTGTGAGATTATTTAACCGGGCTGGCGCCACGCGTGAGTGTGGGTACGGAATAAAATCCGGTGCGGGCGGCGATATAGAGGGTGCGGTGATCCACGCCGCCGAAACAGAGGTTGGCGGGGTTTTCCGGCGTCGGGATGAATCCGATCTGACGACCGCTTTTTGCGTTCACCACGGTTACGCCCGGCGTGCGGCTGAACACCGTCAGGTACAGGTTGCCTAGTTCGTCGAGCGTCATGCCGTCCGATCCAAAGGAGCAGACCAGCTTTCTGTTGGAGAGCGAACCGTCCGGACGCACGTCGAAGCTCAGAGTTTCTTCGCCTTCGATATTTGATACGTAGAGCGTGGCGCCGTCGGGAGTGCCGATGATGCCATTGGGGGTGCCGGGTTTTCCCTGGGCTGAGTTAAACTCCGGGAGCACCCGCGTGACGGTCTTGTGGTCGGGCGAAATGAAATAAACCGTTTTCAGTTCCTGCTCCTGTTTCCGGCCGGGAGCCCACCAGTCGCGTGCGTAATACGGATCGGTGAAATAGATTCCTCCGTCGGGACGAATCCAGAGGTCATTCGGGCCGCCCAGAAGTTTTCCCTGATAATGGCCGTCCATGAGCACGGTGTGCGCCGGGAGCGTGAGTTTTCCCTGGGAGGGTTTTTCCCCAACGGCCGGATTGAGCGGCTTCGGGTACGGAACAGTCTCGGTCTCGGTGAGCGAGATTTTCCAGAGTTCATTGCGCTCATCTGCGCAGGCAATCAGGTCGCCGTGGGCATCAAAGGACATGCCGTTCGCGTATCCGGCGGGGTGCATGAACACCGATAACTTTTTTTCAGCGACACTCCATCTCAGGATTTTGTTGCTGTTTTGCTCCACGAAATACACGTCGCCATTGGGCGCGCACGTGGTGCCTTCGGTGAAGGGACGGCCGGATACTGTGTAGGACTCCGTGGGGAGTGCCGCCAGCTTCTCAACCCTGGCGTCCGGCGCGAGGGTGGCGGGAAGACCGAGGGTGACATCCGGCATCGCGGCCACCAGCGAGGACGAACTTGCTACGGCGAACCCGAAGAGCGAACCGAGAAAAGAGAAACGACGCAGGGGGAAGGACGGGATCATTGAAAATCAGGGTTTAGACTGCAGTAAACAGGAGGGTGGCGTAAAAAAATGCCACTCCCTTAACACAAGACACCAATCCGGTTTATTTCGAAGCGGCCGTGTAATCGCGCCACACCCATTCGAGCGCCTGGGGCAGGGTTTGCGCTTTCACCTTGGAGTCGCCGTGACCGGAGTTGAGGCAATACACGTATTGGTAGTGATAGCCTTTCGCTTTTAATACCGTCGCCATGCGGTTGTTGGCTTCGACCCAATCGTGCATGCCGTCGCGCAGCGAATTGGGGTTGAGGAGATCACGATCGCCGACCTGCATCCAAAGACGAATTGGCTTGGGCGGACTTTGGGGAATGAGATGCTCGTGGTATTCCCAACCGCCGTGAGGCGTGTCGGCGTTGTAAGGGGATGCTTGGTTCACGTAGGTCCCGGAATAAGTGATTACCCGGTGGTAGAGTTCGGGGTGATACCAGGCCATGGTGAACGCCGCGACGCCGCCGGAACTCGTGCCCATGGCGGCGCGTGCGTCCGGATCCTTGGAAATAACGACGCCATAATTTTTTTCGACCAGGGGAAATACTTCCGATTCCACAAAGTCCGCGTAGCGTCCGGACATCGTGTCGTATTCCAAGCCCCGCTGGCTGCCCTGGGCGTCGCCGCCGCCGTTTTGGATCATCACTGCGACCATCGCGGGAACGCGATGTTGCATGATCAGGTTATCGAGGACGAGAGGAAGGTTTTTGTCGGGGCCGTCCTGGACTACGATCACCGGAGTTACGGTTCCGGCCACATAACCTGCGGGAATATAAACCGTCACCGTTCTCTTGTAAGGCTTGGGATAAATGGCGACTTGAGTGAGGTCGGGTGGCATGTAGCTGGCGGGGCTGCCCGGTGGCACTTTGGTGATGCCCGGGAAAATTTTGCTGTCTTCCGACGACATCACGAACGTCTCGATTTTTCCCTTGGCGGACGGCGCTACGGGTGTGAGCTCGGGGGCCGGTACATACTCGGGACCGATGAGGAAGTTGCCATCGACGTCGATCGGCGGATTTACGCCGGGTGCCCCGTGCAACGCGCCAGCCTCATCGGCTTTCAGGCCCACCGGCGTGAGTGGAGGAGTGCCGGGAGCGTTGGGTGGGCGGGTAGGGGGCAGGGTTCGCGCGGGTGCCGCGACCGGGGCTGGCGCGTCGGCCGCGCGAGCTATCGGCCCCAGCGCAGAAAAAAACAGTCCCGCGAGAATGATGGGAAATTCAACAATTCGTTTCGATTTCATTGGCAGGATTGCTCAGGGCTTTGAGAATTTGGCCATCACGCGGCTTACTTTTTGGGAAAGTTGGAGTCCGCTTTCACTTCGAGGATCTGCTTCGTGTGGCGGTCGCTGTGCGCGGCGATAAAAAGGATCCACTGATAGGCGTCGAGTTTCTTGCCCAGCGGACTGTCGCTGGCATGGTCGCGGAGACCCTTCGTTTTTTGCAGAAACTCGATGGTCTTGGCCCGGCTGGCTTCGAAGTGGGCGAGGCTTTCGGCGGGCGTGTGGAAGCGATTGACGGGGACCAGCGGCTCGGGCGCTTTTAACTTGTGGCTGCGATCAGGTATCGCCTGGAGCACCAGCTGATCGACTGCCTTGGCATCGGTCCCTTCCGGATTGGCTGGAGCGTTCATCACCTGGCCTTGAATCAGTCCCATCAGCAAATCCTCGGCTGCCGCAATGTGCTCGGTGACTTCCGCCACCGACCAGCGCTCGGGAGCCGGTTTAAAATTCCATTGGGCTTCCGACAAATCCTTGGTGGCGTCGATTACCCCCGCACGGGTGCTTTTGAGATAATCCAGGGCACGTTGAAGTTCCTCGCCGGTGGGATCGGCGGCCCGGAGGACGGGGTTAACCAGCACGACAAAACACAGCGCAATCAAGAGACGTTTCATGAACTGAAGCGGGGTTTATGGGTTGCGATACGGATGTTCCCGGAATGTGGAGGACTCTCTCCGGCGTGGCGAGGCGAATGACTCGTCGGTGGGCGACGTTCGATCAGAACTTCAGGAACGGCTTGGGGGCGGGGTGGTCCGTTTTTATATGAACAATGACTCAGACCAGCACAAAGCCGACCTGGCGCATGGTCCCGCCGTGGCGAAAATCCGGGAAATCGTGAAAGCTTCGCCGGTTTGCCTGTTTGGCACGCATCCTTCGCATTATCCGCTCACCGTCCGTCCCATGGGGGTTCGCGAGGTGGATGAAGTAGGGAATATTTGGTTTCTCAGCGGGAAAAGCAGTTTAAAAAACCAGCACATTTTACGGGAGCCCCGCGTGCAGCTTTTCTTTACGCACGTGTCCGGCTCGGCCTATCTGAGCCTCGAGGGTTTCGCCAGTGTCAGCGATCTCCGGGTTTTGAAGGAAAAATACTGGACTCCGCTCGCGAAGGCGTGGGTGCCGGGTGGGGTCGATGATCCGGATTTATCCGTGATCAAGGTAATGATAACGGGCGGCCATTACTGGGACACCGAACACGGCCGGGCGATTTCGCTATTAAAGGTCGCGGCGGCGGCAGTCAGTGGGGGAGCCGTTTCTGACGGCGGAATCGAAGGGAAACTCAAACCGTAAGTAACAGCGCGACTCCCACTCGGATTACGTGGGTGGCGATTTCTCCAAAATCGCCGGATTTTAATCTCAAAATTAACAATCTCTCCTGACACAGGGCTGTCAGTTTTATGCGCTAGGGTGAGCCGTCTCATCATCATTAATCATAACCCAGTGGAATCCATGAAAACCAATGAAATTGCCGGTCGTTTGATCGGTTACTGTCGCGAAGCAAAATGGGAAACGGCCCAGCGTGAGCTCTTCTCCAAAGATGCGGTCAGCATCGAGCCTTATTCAACTCCCGCGTTTGAAAAGGAAACGAAGGGATTGGATGCGATCGTTGAAAAAGGCCATAAATTCGAGGCGATGCTTGAAAAGGTCTATTCGCTCACCGTGTCGGAACCGTTGATCGCGACCAATTCGTTTGTGTGCAGCATGGCGATGGACGTGAAAATGAAAGGCCAGGATCGCATGCAAATGTCCGAGCTCTGCCTTTATCAGGTGAAGGATGGGAAAATCATCTCCGAGCAGTTTTTCACGTAAGGAAGCCTGGTTCGGATCACGATGCGGGGACAGGCGAGTGGCTTCCCTGCATCTGACGGTGATTTCTTGTCAGCTGTTGACCTGAAATTTTCGTGACGCGAAACGGTTTGTGGGCGATCTTGGGAAATCGTGCCCCTTATTCCGTTTCGCTGCGCTGCTTTTTGGCGTTTTCCCTTTCTGCGCTTGATTGGTGGCGGACTGATAATCGCTTTTCATTTTGGCGTGCCGCTGCTTCGGGCCGGACCAGGTGAAGATTTTTCGTTGGTGTCTGAAAAACGTGCCGCCGTTTTTGTGGTTGAGAGTGAAACGGTCCACGCTGTTGCGCGCGCGGCTGACGACGTATGCTCGGATATTGCGGGAATCACCGGAGTAAAACCGGAGTTACTCCATGAAATCCCGACGCAACCCACTCACCAGGTGGTAATCGCGGGAGTGGTGGGGCATAGCGCATTGATCGACCGGCTTGTAACGGAAGGGAAGCTCGATGCGCGCCAGCTGGCCGGGGCTTGGGAGAGCTTTGTGGTCGCGGTGGTGCCGAAGCCTTTTCCCCAGATCGACCAGGCGCTGGTTGTCGCGGGCAGCGACCGGCGCGGTGCGATTTACGGTTTGTACGAAATCTCGTCGATGATTGGCGTTTCGCCGTGGCATTGGTGGGCCGACGTAGCGCCGGAAAAAAAGCGTGCGCTGACCATTGCGGGAGGAACCCGCCGTTTCGGTCCACCTTCGGTCAAATATCGCGGAATCCTCATCATTGATGAAGATTCC
>JBEHXD010000066.1:0-15046 GCA_048498875.1 Verrucomicrobiota bacterium | reverse complement strand
ACGAGCTGTTGCCGGCCTGATCATAAAGGATGATTTCAACCGAGGTCGCACCCGCGGCGCGGGCTTCGGAAATTTCGGCCACGAAGGTTTCCTGTTTTCCATCGAGGATGCCATCGGCGGGATGCATGACGGTTTCATGCAGACCGTTGTTGAGCACGTACTCGGCTCCTTCCAGCAACGACATCGCATCGCGGCCATCCACCGAAATAAACAACTGGCCGTCCGCCCGGCGAATCTGGGTGGCCAGAATGGTGGGTGGGGTGCGATCGATCAGGAGGTTGTCCGTTTCGAAGGTGTAGGTCAGACGGTTCTTTGCGGGACGAGGCGACTGCTCGGTGGCGGTAAGCCGGGTCAGATATAAGCCCTCGGCAAATCCACCGGTGTCGAATTGGACGTAGTTGTCCGTCGAGTTGACCGAGAGGTCCACCCAAGTTTCAGAGTTTTCCGGGCGAATCGAGAAGGTGTAAGCGAGGGTGTCGCCGTCCGCATCGTTGACCGTCCAGTAAATCAGCTGGGCTCCGGTTTGCGGAACCACCTGGCTGGTCATGAAAGAACCTTTGCGTTTGTCTGAGGCGTCATCGCGGTCCCGATTCGCCGGATACATGAGCTGGCTGAGGGTGGCGGTGACGCTGGGCGGCTGTTCCGCCGCGGGAATCAGCGCGAGATTGGGGGAGAAAATGCGGAAGTCGATCAGGGTGGGGCGTCGGTTTTGCGGTAGGTCGTAGAGCGTCGCCTTGTCGATTTGGAAATCGGCGGCGCTGTCGTTTATTTTCAAACGGAAGCGGGCGTAGCGACCGCGCAGGCCTTCCGCGTAGAACGCGCCGTCGCGCAGTTTCATTTCAGTCCAGGTCGACCAGCCTTCGATTTCGTCGCTGCCGTAGTTGGTTTTCACTTCGAGTTTCAGAGCGGCCGGATCGATTCCGCGCAGGCGGGAAAACCGAAAGCCACCGATTTCGGCCACCACTCCGAGGTCAAGCCGTTTGGTTTCCAGCTCCCGCGTCTTGGCAGTCGCAAACGACATCAGGGCGAGTCCGGGTGCGTTGTTGCGGAGGAGAAGGTAACGGCCGTCGCCAAGCGGGGCGATGTCGTTCAACTGGGCGGACGCGCTCCCGGCGAAAGTCAGCGAGCGTCGGGCGGCGGGGTCGTAGCCGAAGGCGTCCCCCTGTTCGCCGGCGGTCAGCAGCAGCCAGTCGTTATAGCGGGCGAGACGATAGAGGGCGATGCCCGTCTTCGAGACCACGTTTTCGGGAAATCCATCGGCGGGAAACCGAACCACGCTCGAGCGTCCACTGAAGGCCGGCTTGGGTTCGCGATCCCGGGCCTCGTCCTTCGTATCGGCGGCCTTGCCGATGCGGTTGTTATCGCCTGCGGTGAGCACGATGCCGGCGTAGAAAGAGCCATCGTCCATGGGCAACAGATCCACGACTTCGGAATCGCGATTTTCCTGCAAAATCAGCGGGGCACCGCCAGCCGCCGCGAAAGAATACACATTTCCCTTGGGCGACGAACCGGCGACGATGCGACCGTCGCTCAGGCGCGCGAGTTTGCGGACATTGCGGTCACGCACTTCGCCAAAGAGGGAAACGCCTTTGTCGGCGATGGCTTTGTCGTCGGAAATTTTGCCTTCGATGATACCGGCTTGGGCGAATTTTTTCAGATCGATCCGGTAGATTTTCCCTGGATTTCCCGTGGCGGCGAGCACACTGCCGTCCTGCAGGGGAAGAAAATCAAACACCGAATCGGCGGGCAGGGGCACGCGGGCAAGGCTTTTCCCATCCTTGATCAGATAAATCGCGGCGGTGGGCGATGTGCCCACCAGGGTGGTGCCGTCCAACAAGGGTTGAATGGCGACCGCCTGCGCTTCAGCCACATCGCCAATTTCCCGCACCGTGTAGGAATTGTCCTTGGGATTAAAGGTTACTTCCTGTACCTTCCCATCGGGGCCGGTGCCGACGACGAAGCGATTTGGGCCGGCCGACTTCATGGTCCAAAGAATCTCTCCGAGTTTTGGCCCGTCGAGGTCGGTAAACACCGGTCCTGGCAATACGCGCCCATCGGAACGGGTGGAGAGTCCTTTGAGATTGCGGCTGGCTACGTCGCGACCGAAGTCCACGTCAAGCTGCTTGGTGAGAGGATCGGCGGGCGTCCTGCACGCGAACCAGGCCGATAAAAGGATCAGGGCAAACCAACGCAGGGAACAACTAGGTCTCATAGAAGGAATCGAAGTTGGGATAGAATATGGCCGGTGAGGTAAAAGGCCAGCTCGTTGGCAAACCGTCGACAATCAACGCGCGCCCAGGCGGATTAAAAAAACCGCCGAGTGCGTTTGAGGTCGTCTCTAACTAACTGACAGGTCCCGGACCGAAAAGTGTCAGTCGGTAATGTTGAGTTGCTTGCGGACCTGGACGTTGAAAAGGCGGCCGGGGAGAATTTGTTTTTCCCAGAGCGGCGTAACGACGTCACGTTGCTGGAAACGCGTTTCATCGGCATTGTGTGCGATGCGCTCGAACGAGCCCGGCAAATCCTGCGTGGCCCGCCGCTGGTCGGTGAAGATGCGGGACTTTTCCACCACGGCGAGATAAAGGCCGTCGGTGCTGCGGAATTCGCGCAGGGCGGAAAGATATTCGTTGAAACTGCGCAGCTGCGAAATCTGCACGTTGTGGGAACGGCCGGTGAGTTCGTCGAGCACCGGTCCGGTCGTCAAAACCACGTCTAGATCCTTGCCCGCCCACTCGTCGGGAATGTCGAGGCCGAGCGTCGTGCCTTCGGCCGTGTGTTGAAATCCACGCCAGCCCACGGTGAAGTCGACATGTTCGCCCGGAGCGGCATCGGTGCGCGACAGCTGCATCTGTTCAACCACGCCTTGCGGGGTTTCCGGCGTGTCCTCCACGCTGAAGCGAATCCGCTCGGGGAAAATCCGTTCGTACGGATTGAAAAGCCACATCGAGAGCATGCCGACAAATTCACCGAGACCCTGGTTGAAACCTTGGGGACCGGAATAAATCTGCGTCAGTTCAACCGGGGCAATGCCGGGAAACTCGACGGTGGTCTTCACTTTGAAGCCGCGGGCGAAACCCGATTCATTCGAACCCATCACGGCTTGCGCCAGGCCGGTGGCGGCGATCATCGGCAGCACCTGTTCGTGGCGCACGACCTGGAAATGCAGGGCCTTGCGATTCATGCGGCCGGGGAAATCAACCTCGACGGGAACCATCTGGGGTTTGCGGCCAATTTCGCCGTAGATGCCGGAGAGGCGGTCCTGGCTGAAGGCGCCGATGATGTTCCCGGTATTGCTCACCTTGATGGAATTGAACTGGCTTGGAAGAATCGTGACGATTTCCGCGGAGGCCATCGGGAGTTCGGTGGCGCCGAGTGACATCATCGGGTGACCAAAGGCGAGAATGCGATTGCCGTCCACGTGGGAGACCGTGCCGGTTCCCGCAATGGTGACGTCACCGATGGCGAGTGCGACTGCCACAACCCCGCCGGGATGAAGTTCCACGGCTTTGGGCGTGGCACTGTTTTCGTTCTCACCACCGGCGGAATTTCCGCCGAGACCGTTGATGCTGAGGCCGAGGGCATTGAAGCGCGGTTCGAGCGCCGCGGCGACGTTGGGGGCGAGACCACCGACCGAAAAGGTGGGCGTCATCGGGCTGAATTGAGCCGTTCCCGGAAAATCCGAAGCGCGCGCGTTGCGATCCCCGTGGACGGGAATTGGCTCGGGCGGATTGCCGCCTTTTGAATCGGAAGGCATTGAACTGATCTCAAGCATGTCGCTGATGGGCGTGAAGCCGGCATAGCGCACCGTCTCGAAACGCTGGATCTGATAGGAAAGCACGCCGGCCAGTTTTCCGTCGATGTAGAGGGGACTGCCGCTCATGCCGGCGACCGCGCCCATTGACTGGACACGCGAATCGGTGAGCTCGCAGAGAATCAGGCTCTTGCCCGGTCCGAGTGCGTTGCGGAGAATGCCGGTGACCTGGACGCCAAAAGGTTCGGGTGTGCTTCCCTTGAAAACCGTCCAAACCTCGCCCTTCATCCCGGGCTGCAACTGATCGATGGAAACAGTCGGTGCGTTGGCGGGCTGCGCAAATGCAGCGGACGAAACGATTATGCTAAGGAGCGAAGCCAGGAGGACGATTAAGGGAAGACGGCTAGGCTGCTTGGTATTCATCTCGTATTTCTTATAGGGAATAACGGCGCGAATTGCTGTTTTCTTAGAGCGATTTAATGCTCGATTCGATCACTTCGCAAGCGCGTCCGATCGCTTCGCCCTCATGGGCGGTGCTCAAAAACCAAGTCTCATAAGCGCTTGGAGGTAAATAGACCCCGCCATCAAGGCACAGTCGGAAAAAACGACCGAACAATTTTGCGTCCGAGGTGAGAGCGGTGGCGTAGTCGCGGACGGGCGTGGCCGTGAAGAAAAGACTGAACATCGAGCCTACTTGGGGAGCCTGCAAAGCGAGCCCTTTTGTCGCGGCGGCGGACGTGGCGGCGGCGCAGAGTTGCCGGCCAAGAGCGGCGAGATGCGGGTAAGGATTGAGTTCCTCGAGCAATTTCAAGGCGGCGATACCGGCGGCCATCGCCAGCGGATTTCCGCTGAGGGTACCGGCCTGATAAACAGGACCGAGCGGAGCCAGTTGGTCCATGATTTCCGCGCGACCGCCGAAGGCGCCCACCGGCAGACCGCCGCCGATGATTTTGCCAAGGCAGGTGAGATCGGGAGTAATGGTTTCCAACTCCTGCACGCCGCCCCGCGCGAGACGGAAACCGGTCATGACTTCGTCGAAAATCAGCAAAGCCCCATTCAGTGAGCAGGCCTTCCGCAGGTGTTGGAGATAACCGGAAGCGGCTTTGATAAAGCCGACGTTGCCGATGTACGGTTCGAGAATGACGCCGGCGATCTGTCCCGGATTGGCGGCGAACGCGGCGTCGACTGCGGCAGTGTCGTTAAAGGGCAACACAACGGTTTCCCGGGCAAAAGCAGTTGGAATGCCGGCGCTGTCGGGATTTCCGTGTGTGAGCGCGCCGGAACCGGCTTTGATCAGCAGCGAGTCACTGTGGCCGTGATAGCAGCCGGCGAACTTGATGATTTTGTCGCGCTTGGTGAACCCCCGGGCGAGCCGGATCGCGGACATGGTGGCTTCGGTGCCGCTGTTGCACAGGCGTACCTTCTGGATCGACGGAAAAAATTTCACGATCAACTCCGCCATTTCCACCTCGTAGGGATTGGGCGTGCCGAAGGACGTTCCGTTTTCCAAAGCGGTGGCGATCGCGGCCTTGATGCGCGGATGGTTGTGTCCGTGAATCGCCGGGCCCCAGGTACAGACGAAATCAATGAGCTCGCGATTGTCCGCGGTGACCAGCGTGGCGCCCCGCGCCGCTTTGGTGAAAAACGGCGCTCCACCGACGGAGCGAAAGGCCCGCACCGGGGAATTGACGCCACCAGGAATCAGCTGCTGGGCCCGCGCGAAAAGTTGTTCGGAGGAGGAGGAATACGAAGACATTTTTTAACCACTGATGGGCACTGATGGACACTTATAAGAAACAAACGGATCTAAAACACACGACGTCGCCAATCCAGTTTGGGGTACGCTCCGAAGTTGACGAGGTAGCCGACTCGCTTTCCCGTCGACTTCAAGTAATTTAATAGTTGGGCCTCGTGTTCAGGCAGAATCGATTTTACGGCCTTCAATTCGACAATGATACGATTAAATATGATGAGGTCCGCTTCATAGTTTTTTCGTAGCAATCGACCCTTATAATAAATTGGCAATTTCGGTTTGATTACAAACGGAATGCCTCTCTCGGAGAGCTTCAGTTCCAAACTCTCTTGATAAACATCTTCTAGGTAACCGTTGCCCATTTCACGGTGCACTTCGAAGCACGCGCCGATTACGGCGTAACCTTCTGGATCGTGTTCTATCCGGGGGATTGAATCAGTGATCATAAGTGTGGATCAGTGGTTCAACCGCAGTTTTGCGTGAGTGCGTTGAGTTAACGTCGGGTTAATGTTCATTTGTTTCCATTAGTGGCCCGTTAGTGTGAATTAGTGGTGCCCAAAAATCAGCTCACGTATTTTTGCACGATGGGAATGCGCCGACCCACGCCGAAGGCGAGTGGGGTGATTTTCAGGCCGGGGGCGGCTTGCTTGCGTTTGTATTCGTTGAGGTCGACTTTCCGGACGATGTCGTTGACGACCACCGGATCGAAACCCTGCGCGGTCAGATCGGCGCGTGACAATCCTTCTTCCACATAACCTTTGAGAATCGCGTCGAGGACGTCGTAGGCGGGCAAACTATCCTGGTCGGTTTGATTCGGACGCAGCTCGGCGCTGGGAGCTTTTTCGATGCTGGAAAGCGGAATGATTTCCCTGTCCCGGTTGATCCAGCGGGAAAGGGCGTAAACCTGCATTTTAAAAACATCGCTGATCACCGCGAGGCCGCCGCACATGTCGCCGTATAGCGTGCAATAACCCACGGCGAGCTCGCTCTTGTTGCCGGTGGTGAGCAGGAGCGCTCCGAATTTATTTGAGATCGCCATCAAGAGAAGCCCGCGTGCGCGGGCCTGGATGTTTTCCTCCGCGATGTCGCGGGGCCGGTTCGCGAACATCGGGGCCAGGGTGTGCTCGGCGGCAGCGACGGTATCGCCGATGGAAAGCGTGTGAAATTCGATTCCAAGGTTTTCGGCGAGCACCCGCGCATCATCCTTGCTGTGCTGGCTGGAAATCACCGACGGCAGGCTGACGCCAATGACGTTTTTCGGACCGAGTGCCTCCGCGGCAATCACGGCAGTCAGCGCCGAATCGATGCCACCGGACAGGCCGAGCAATGCTTTTTTGAAACCCGTTTTTTGCGCGTAGTCGCGCACGCCGAGAACCAGCGCATCGTAAACGTCGGCCAAGTCCTGCTGGTTATAAGTGGAGTGAAGCGCGACGGAATTTGGCGTTGGGGCCGGGTTGCCTTTCAAGCTGACTTCGATGACCTGCAAGTCTTCGCGGAAGGCGGCGAGCCCGCCCAGGAATTCACCCTGCGCATCGCACACCACGCTACGGCCTTCAAAGATGAGTTCGTCATTTCCGCCGATCGCATTGCAGTAAGCCGCGGGGCAACCACAGGCCTTGGCGGCATCGGCGACCAACGTGCGGCGCAGGGAATTTTTTGAGAGATACCAGGGACTCGCCGACAAATTCAGCAATAAATCCACCTTTTGTTCGCGCAACCATTTCACCGGATCGAGCGTGTAGAAGCGGCGGGTCGCCACGAGCGGATGAGTCCAGATATCTTCGCAAATCGTGATGCCCACGCGGTGGCCTGAAATCTCGATGATAGTGGGTTGGTCCGCCGGTTCGAAATAACGGTCCTCATCGAACACGTCGTAGGTGGGCAGAAGACATTTTCGCGCCGAGGAAACGATTTTTCCCCGATGGCAAAAGGCGGCGGAATTGTACGCCGCGCGGCCTTTCCCGGTGAGATTGGCCTCGGTGTAACCAAGCAAAGCGGGGACGTCGCCGATTTGTCCGGCGATGGCGGTCGTCGCTTTAACCACGTCACTCACAAAATGCTTTTTGAACAGCAGGTCACGGGGCGGATACCCGCAAACCGCGAGTTCGGGGAAAAGGACCAATTCCGCGCCTTGCGCGACGAGTGATCGATAGGCGTCGAGGATCCGGCGGCTGTTGCCTGCAAGATCGCCAACATGGGTGTTAATCTGAGCCAGTCCGATGCGCATGATACTGCCGGGCAACTTGAAGGACCGGCGCTCGACTGCAACCACAAGCGTTTCCGGGAAGGGACGTTTTTTGCCCGGATTTCCGCTAGCCGACGACACGAATTTTCTCCTAGCTCATCCCTTCATGGCTGACACCAAGGTTTTTTCCCGGCTGATTCTCGCTTCTGCTTCACCCCGCCGGAAGGAGTTGCTGGCCCAGCTGGGATTCCCGTTCGAGGTAATCCCGGCGGACGTGACCGAATATGAAGCGGCGGATGCAGATCCCCGGGAAATGGTGCGTCATAATGCGGCGCTCAAAGCCGACTGGGTGTCCGCCCGGCATCCCGAAGCGATCGTCATTGGTGCGGATACCACGGTGTTTGTCGGCCAAACGGTGCTGAACAAACCCCGGGATGGCGCTGACGCCCGCGCGATGCTCCGGTTGCTCAGCGGACGGACGCACACGGTCTTTACCGGAATTGCCGTTCGTCGTGCGTGCGATGGGCTTAAGCTGGATGAGGGTGTGGCCAGTGAAGTCACGTTCAAGGTCATTGATGATGCCACGATCGAGCTGTATCTCAGCCGGGTGCATACGCTCGACAAGGCGGGAGGTTACGCGATCCAGGAAGAAAATGAGCTGATTGTGGCGGGATTTACCGGCTCGCTGACAAATATCGTCGGTTTACCGCTCGATGAAATGAAACAAATTTTGACTCGGGCGGGTCTGAGGCGTTGATTTTTAACGTGGTGACGCCGCCCCCAGAACTCAAGGAACGTCTGTCGGAAACGACGGAGGAACAGGAATACAACCGCCGTTCGATCGGCATTGGCATTGCTTGCACGGTGGTGTTTCACCTGCTGCTGCTCTGGTTGTCTCCCCGCTTTGGGTTGGACACGTTCTCCAGCGGACACACGGGAATTTCGGTCGTCAAACCGATGCAGGGAAAAACCTTCGATTTTGAACTGACCCCGCCGCCGGAGGAGGAAAAGCAACGGCCGCCGAATTTTGTCGAAACCAATCCCGATGCGCCGGAAAATACACCGGACAACACCGCGAATGTCAGCAATCGCAACCAGCAGACCGCGCAACAGGAGGCGGCCAAGGAAAAGGATCCGCAAAACCGTCCGAGTGTGAAGGGACAGGATGAGATCAAAAGCGACTCGATTGTGACCGGCGACCTTTCCAAGCCGCAGCAGGGTGCCGCCGCCCAACCGGAAGTAACTCAGAACGACGCCGAGCAACAGCAGCAGGAAATGAAAGCTCGGGCGGAACAAGTGCCGTTGTCGGGCGTTGAAAAATCAGAAGGAAAATCGGATGACGGTCTCGCGACCAATATTTCAAAATCCCAGGCGCCGACCACCCACGCCGATCACGCCGTCGAGGGAGCGCAAAATGGCAAGGATCCCGATGGCGGCCTCACGGTGCAAAGCGCGACCAACAAGGCCCAGCCGAAGGCGCGCCCCCGTCTCACCGCGGCACGCTCGACAATTTTGAGCAATCGCGCGACCGGCACGACCAACATTGGCATTCTGGGCATCGACGCCCGCTGGAGCGAATACGGCGAGTACATGCAGGAACTGCTCGAGATCGTGCAAATCCAATGGTACAAGATTCTCGCCGAAAGCCAGGTTTCCCCACCGCGGGGATCGCATGTGGTCATCACCTTCAAGCTGAATTCCAAGGGCGAGACGGAGATCGTGAAAGTGGAGGATGCCGATGCCGGCAAGCAGGGTGTTTTTTCCTGCCAGAATGCGATTACGTCCCGACAACCCTATCGCAAGTGGACGGAGCAGATGATCGCGGTGTTGGGTGAAGAGCAGCAAATCACGCTGAGTTTTTATTATCAGTGAACGCGGTGCCGGACGATTTCTGGGATGCGCTTCCACTCCATGAAGGCATCACGCTGCTGACGCGCGATGCGAATGGACTGGCCGCTTTCGACAAAGTCGCGGGGGTGTTGTCCCACCCGAATGGTTCGGAGGATGAGGCGCGGGCGCTGCTTACTTGCCGCTACGACAAGGAAGCGCAGTGTTATATGTGGCGCACGGCGGAAGGAACCGAGCGACGGCTCTGGCTGCTCAACCGGCTCGATTCCGCGACCTCAGGGGTTATTCTCACTGCGAACAACGAAAAGTTGGCGACTGCGATCCGGGCGCATTTTGCCAACAAGCAGGTGAGGAAAGTCTACAATGCGGTGGTGTTTGGTAAGCCGCAATTGAAGTCGGAACTCTGGCGCGACTTGCTGGCCGTAAAAAAAGCACACGGACAGATTCGCACGTCGCTGATCGGCAACGTGCCTTCGGAAACGCTTTTCCAGCTGCTCAAGCACACGCAAAAAACCTTTTCCACCTCGCTGATCCGTCTGGAACCCCGCACGGGGAGAAGCCATCAGCTGCGGGTCCAATGCGCGAAGCGCCATTTGCCGATCGTCGGCGATCAAACCTACGGAGATTTCGGTCGCAATCGTGCCTTCGCGAAATCCGCAAAATCCAAACGGCTTTTCCTTCACTCGCTCGAAACCAGTTTCACCTACGAGTTTGGCGGTCGCTCGTTTCCTTTTAAAGCCAGTGCGCCATTGCCGGCGGAGTTCGAGTCAGGCTACTAATCGGGCCTGACGCCGGGAAATGGGATTCCCCGCAAAAAATTTAGAGGGGAGGACTGCTGCGGGTAATCTTGAGCTTGTTCATCCCATTCAACTCGGGCTTCGGCCGATCGACCCACGGCGGCAGACTGGCCTGGAGGGGAGCGGTTCCCGACGGGTAAATTCCTCTCCGGGCAAAATGGTGGGTCAACATGCTGTCGATTCCGTGTACGAACAAGAGGACCGCCGCGACGCTCATCCAGTATTCCTTGCCCAGGGGTTTTGGGAAAAATTCCGAGATGCCCAAAATGGGAAGAATCACCAGCGCGACCCAAAATGTCACCGTGCCCAACAATTCAATCATGCCGGTTCCGCGGCGTCCCAGATAGAAACCGCCGAGGCCGGGGAGCAGCAGCGAAAGAAACCCGGCAGTCCGCGCGGATTTGAATTCTCCCTTGCAGGAGGAACACGAACGGGGGAAATCCGGCACGAAGGCGTAGCAGTGCGGGCAAAGGTGTTCAATGCCCCGCGTGTGCTCAAACGGGGCGTTGGTCAGCTGAACAATGTCGGCGAGGAATCCGACCAGGAATTTGCAATCAGGCGCCGGGATGTTCTGAAAATTGAGGGTTATCTTGGTGAGTAGCTTGACGCAGATTCCGCTCCACGTGGCCTTCACGCCGGCAATGTTCGCGTAGGGCAATTGCGAAACCGGATCCGTGGGCCGGTTTCTGGCATTCACCTGCAAAAGAAGAATGCGCCGTGAAGTGAGCACCAGAATTCTTCGATCCAGATGGTACGCGGCCCAGCCGACGAGAATTCGCTCCGTCGCGCCGGTCGTGGTGCCCGTGGTGATGAAATGAACCTTTTCACCGCGCTCCAAAATGTGGGCCAGTTTGATATCGACGGCCTTGAGCAGCTTCAACCGCTGCTGGCAGCGGCGCCGTCCCATGAAGCCCTCTGTCTTGAACAGCGTGGCGAACTCGTAGGGAGATGCCGCTACGGGACCACTCAGTAGTTCCTCATAACTTTTGGCTGATTCAACTGTCGTCATAGATCCATTCCGCTAAAGAATATAGGGCAAGTCCGCTGAATATTTAGGGATTATTCAAATACGGCACCCGATTGGCGCGAGTTAAATGAATGCGCGGTAAAATTGTTAGCAGCTAGTTTACGAACAAGGCTTGCTCATGACGGACAAGAGCCAAATGCAAATGACTAATGCTTCGGCTTCCGCGAACCAATCCTACTACAGCAGGCTAAGTTGCTCGTCTTCGGCAGACTCCACGATGATCTTTTTCTGGGTCCTGGCCTGCGGTGCCTGGAGGGAAACGGTGGTATCGTCGGACTCGAGCTTGGCCAGAATGGTCTTCGCCCGTTCAATCACGCTGAGCGGCAAACCGGCCAGTCGCGCGACCTGGATGCCGTAGCTGCGATCCGCGGCACCGGGAACCACCCGGCGGACAAACACGATTTCGTCATTCCATTCCTTCACCGCCACCGAATAGTTCAACAGGCGCGGGAGGTGTTTCGCCAGCTGGGTCAGCTCCTGATAGTGCGTGGCAAATAGCGTGCGCGGGCCGCGATCACTGGCCCGATGCAGATGCTCGACCACTGCCCAGGCAATGCTGAGTCCGTCATAGGTCGAGGTCCCGCGGCCGATTTCATCGAGTATGATCAGCGAACGTGCGGTCGCGTTGTTCAGGATGTTGGCGGTTTCGTTCATTTCGACCATGAACGTGGAGTTTCCGCGCGCAAGGTCGTCGCTTGCGCCGACGCGGGAAAAAATGCGGTCGACGAGTCCAACACGACAGGCCTTCGCCGGAACCCAGCATCCGATTTGTGCCATCAACGTGATCAACGCCACCTGCCGGATATACGTCGATTTGCCCGCCATGTTGGGACCGGTGATGAGTGCGATCTGCGCGTCGTGACTGGCCAGAGCGGTGTCGTTGGGTACAAACGTGTGACTGCCCGCAAGCCCGAGGCGCTCCTGCCTCATCATCTGTTCAACGACCGGATGACGACCGTCGGTGATATTCAGGACTTCGCCTTCGTCGAGCTGCGGCTGGCAATAATCCCATTCGCGGGCGAGCACTGCCCAGCCGGCGAGCACGTCCAGTTCCGACAGTGCGTCTGCCGTGCGCGTCAGGCTGACGGACTCGTCGAGAACTGCAGAGACCAGATAACCGAAAAGCTCCAGTTCGCGGGCGAGTGATTTTTCCTCGGCGGAAAAGATCTCCTTTTCCTTGGCTTTGAGTTCCTCGGTTACGTAACGCTCACCGCCAACCGTGGTTTGTTTGCGGATGTAATCGGCGGGAACGGACGCCAGATTCGCTTTCGTGACCTCGATGTAATAACCGAACACCGAGGTGAAACGGACCTTGAGGCTCTTGATGCCCGTGCGTTCCTGTTCCTTTCGTTCCAGCTCCGCGAGCCATGTTTTGTTGCCCGACGTCAGGCCGCGCAGGCGGTCGAGTTCCGCGTCGTATCCGGCGCGGATATAATTTCCGTCCTGCAAATCATTGGGCAACTCGTCGGCGAGTGACTTGGCGAGGAGTTCGCGCAAGGCCGGTAGATCGGTGAGCCGCTGACGCAGGGCGACAATCTTTCCGCCCTGGCTCCCGACAAGATGGGAGTCGAGCAAATCGAGGCAGGCCTGGATGGCGGGGATCTGTGCGAGCGTATCCTTCACTCCGCCAAGCTCGCGGGGATTGCGCAGACGGTTCTGCAGCCGGCTGATGATGCGGGGAATGTCGCGGACTTTGGCGAGCAATTCCCGCAGTTGGGCCAGATCGCTCGGTTGCGCGAGCAATTCGCCCACCACGGCCTGACGGCGGGAAATCTCGGGCAGATCCAGGGTGGGCGCGGCCAGCCAGCGTTCGAGCAGGCGTGAGCCCGCCGACGTGGTATTGCGATCGATCGCGCCGAGAAGGGAGGCGGTGCGCGTGCCACGGGTGGATTGAAAAACCTCCAGATTTCTCAGCGTGGCCGGGTCGAGCAGGAGGGTGCGGGCGCTGCGATATTCCTGCAGATTGCGCAGATTCTCCGGCCGGGCGCAGAGATTTTCCGTGGCGTAATGCACGACTGCACCAGCGGCACCGAGAGCCGGATGTTGAGTGGACAAACCAAACCCCTGCAGATTCAGCACGCCCAATGCGTCCATCACGCTCTTCGCCCCGGTCGCAATTTCGAAATGATAACCGGGCAGTTCCGAGCAAAGACGCCCGTCGCAAAAGTGGTGCAGGGCGTGGACCGCGTGCGCTTCGTGGGGAGCGGCCCGCCACTTCGCGAGGTCACCTTCCGCCAGCACCAGCTCCGCGGGGTCGAGGGCGGTGAGGACCGGCAGCAAATTTTCCGGATGCGGATCGGTCGCGAGACGGAATTCACCGGTCGACAAATCCATCCACGCCGCGTGAAGACCGCCCTTGTCCAGGGTGATGGCGCAAAGGTAGTGATTCTTCGCCGCGTCGAGTTGATTGGCCGCGAGCGTGGTGCCGGGCGAGAGGATGCGCGTGAGCTGCCGCTTCACGAGCTTGCCAGGAGTCGCGGATTCGGCCTGATCGCAAATGGCGACCTTCTTGCCGGCCGCGAGCAGCTTGGAAATATAGTTGTCCGCGGCGTGGTGCGGCAGGCCCGCCATCGGCGTTTCCTGCCGCTTGGTAAGGGTCAGGCCAAGAATGCGGGAGCCAATCTCCGCGTCCTCGAAAAACATTTCATAGAAATCCCCGAGGCGAAACAACAGCAGCGTATTGCCCGGCAACCCGCGTTTGACCTCGAAATACTGCTGCATCATCGGGGTTAACTTCTCGGCTGCGCACATAGAATAGGGCCGCTACACTCACAGACGCCCCGGAGGGTTGGGAAGCCAAAATGAGCGGATTTTGGCGGCGACGGCCTTTTTCGAGATATTTGATTGTCTTAACAATCCTGCATGTGTCTCCGTCGGGAGTGATCGTTTTACAACACACGGATCTTGGCGGGGAGGGGAAACCCGACATGATTGTCCTCCATGGCATGTTGGGCTCATCCCGCAACTGGCAGACCACGGCGCGCGACCTGACGGCTCACTTTCATGTGCAAGCCCTGGATGCCCGGAATCATGGCAAGTCGCCGCATGCGTCGGAAATGAACTATGAGGTCATGGGCGAGGATATTCTCGCCTGGATGGATGCCCGGAACATGGAACGGGCAGTGTTCGTCGGCCACAGCATGGGTGGAAAAACTGCCATGCGTCTGGCGTGCCGGCATCCTGATCGTGTGGAAAAACTGGTGGTGGTGGATATCGCGCCCAAAACCTATCATTGGGTGGCGCATCGGGCGGAGTTTGCGGCTATGAACGAATTGGATCTCGACCATCTTCAGTCGCGGCAGGAGGCGGAGATGAAGTTCGAAGCCCGGGTCGACGATTTTGGCATGAGAAAATTTCTTTCCACCAATCTTGAGCGCACGGCGGAAGGAGGGTGGCGTTGGATCGTGAACCTGCCCGTGTTGACCGCTGCGCTGCCGGTGCTCGAGCAGGACAGCCTGCAACCAAACGATCATTATGACGGCGATACATTGTTTATCGCCGGCGGACGTTCACAATATCTTCAGCAAGCTGACGAGCCGGTGATTCTGCGACATTTTCCGCGGGCCCGAATCGAACGCATCGCCGGTTCCGGTCACAATCCCCACATGGAAAAACGCGAGGAGTTCGATGCGCGTCGTGATGAGGCGAATGGTGGATGCTCCATCGACATGGTCTGAATGAAGCT
>JBEHXD010000065.1:0-15058 GCA_048498875.1 Verrucomicrobiota bacterium | reverse complement strand
CGGAACGATGCAGTGGAAATATCATCATCCGGCGAAAGCGCGTGCACTAAAAGGTGGAACCCGGCCTCCGGACGGGTTTTCAGGATTCGCGAAGTCTGACAGGGCAGCGATTGTCCTGAAAGCGCGTCCGGCCTGTCGGCCGTAGCCTTGGCGAAGGCTGAAGGTCGCGCTCCACCTTTTTCTTCTCAACGTCCGATCACCTGTCGCAGCTGCTTCACGGTCGCGGCATTTCCGGCCACGTATTGCACCCGCGGTGCCTTCAGGGTAAATTCGAGCATCGGAAACGGCGTGTTTTCCAAGTAGTGAATATCGACACCTGCTTCGCTTAGCAGTGCGCAGGCGGCGGCGATGTCCCACACCTTGTTGTTGTGATCCACCACGCCATTCAGCAACCCGATCGCCGCGTACGTGAGATGCAACGTGCTGCTGCCCAGTCCGCGGATTTTGAAATGCTCGATCAATCGTTTGCCTTCGTTGGCAAAGGATTTGTCCACCGGTGAATGAAATCCGATCAAGCTGTGGTTGTTGGGGCCGGCGGCCCGGTGTTTGACGGACTGTTCGCCGTCCCAAACTCCCCGGCCCGGGCCACCGTGAATCAGGACCTTGCGAGCCATGTCGTAGATGACTCCATAGACGGGAAACCCATTTTCCAACAGAGCCAGCGAGATCGCGCAATAGATGATGCCCCCCGCATAATTGTTGGTGCCGTCGATGGGATCGAGCACCCAGCAAAAGCGCGAGGTCACCGGAACCGGTTTTTCCGTGAGGGCCAGTTCCTCGCTGAAAAACTGGTCGTCTGGAAACTGGGCGGTAATCGCCGCCTGGATATGCTGGGAAATCGCGATGTCCACCGGGGTGACCTTGGTGCCGTCGTGCTTGATCTCCGGCTTGGCTTTGCCAAATTCACGGTGCATGAGCGCCGTTTCAGCCAGGACCGCCTGCTTCGCTGCGGCGATGCGTTTTTCGATTTCGGAATGATTGACCACCCTTACACTGATGATCACTGAAACGAAAAGAGAAAGCCCCATTTTTGTCCGGCAAATCCACCCCGAAACCATTGCCTCGCCTGCGCGTCGGAGTTAATAGCTTTCCCACCCGTTTTATCATCCTCATGCGCTCCCTTATTTTCTGCTTTGCGCTGGTTTCCCTGCTCATCGGTGCACCGGTTTTTGCGGGCGGGTATTCCGCTGCCCCCGGTCCCTTCGCGGTCGGTACGCTGGAGCAGGTTTGGCACGACGATGCGCGCAATCGCGATATTCCGGTGCGGATCTATTTTCCCAGGGATACGGGCGATAAAACGTCGCCGGCGTTTCCGGTGATTATCTTTTCGCACGGTCTGGGCGGGTCGCGCGAAGGGTATGCTTACCTGGGCGAACACTGGGCCAGTTGTGGTTACATCTCGGTGCATCTGCAACATCGCGGCAGCGACAAGGATGTCCTGCGCCGCTTGCGGCCGCTCAAGGCCCTGCGCGAGGCGGCGGCTAATCCGGCCAATGCGATCAATCGTCCGTTGGACGTGACTTTTGCCATCGACCGACTCACCGCGCTCAACGGCGATGACGCGTTCCCGCTCCACGGCAAACTCGACCTCGCGCGTCTGGGCGTGGCGGGACACTCTTTCGGGGCGTTCACGACCATGGCGATCGCCGACGCCCACCTGCCGGTGCTTGGCACCGAGAAAAGTTACGCCGATCCACGGGTGAAAGCGGCGATAGCCATGAGCACGCCGACGACGCAGGACACCGACGAGGCGTTTGACGATATCCACATCCCCGTTTTTCACATGACGGGCACGAAGGACGAAAGTCCCGGACGAAAGCGGAATGACGAGGCCGATCCCGTCATCGGAAATACCAGCGCCGCCGAGCGACTCCGGCCCTTCCGGCACACCCGGCATGCGCCTGCCTACCTGCTGGTTTTTGAAGGAGGCGACCACATGGTGTTCTCCGGACGCCTCACCGGAACACGACCGGAAGACAGCGAATTCCAAGCCCGCATCCTCGCCGGCTCCACCGCATTTTGGGATGCATGGCTCAAGGAGGAAAAACCCGCGCGCGACTGGCTGGAAGCGGGAGGCTTCACCGAGGCACTCGGTCGGCTGGGCACGTTTGAGCTGAACGCGCCCTAATAGCGGCGCTATATTGATCGAAGATGGAGCGCGGCCTCCGGACGTGCTGGGGAGCCCGCGAACGCGGAAAAGCAACCGGAGCAAGGATCTCAATCGCCCAAGCAACGCGCCCGGAGGTCGCGTGCCACCTTGCCTGCTCCGAACTTTCACGTGGAAAACTTCCTATTCGCGTTCCTCCGGACTCAATTGGTGGCCATGTTGCACCACGGTGCGTCGTCCGCGTTCATTCAGTTTGTCCAGCACGGCGGCCAGTCGCCGTTTCCTGTCGTCGGACTGGGTGAACATTTCCAACTGCGCACTCCTTCCCTCGACGTTCGAGAAACGCACACTGACCAGTCGAAGCGGGCGGCGCTTGGTCCAGGCAACTTTTAGCAGCGGCCGGACGAACGGATAAAACGGCGCTTCAAGGTCGGTGGCGGTGTCGAGGCTCCGGGCCGCCGAGGTATCCTCCATTCCCGGATAGCGGATTTTCACGGTCATGGTCTTCACCCGTTTTCCGTCCTCACGAATTTTCGGCATCAACTCGTCGATCATGCGCTTGGCGATGCGTTCGATTTCAGCGGGATCGCCGATGTCTCCCCCGAAGGTTTCCTGCGTGGAATAGGATTTTGCGTCCTCATGCTCCGTGTGCACCACCCGGTCGTCTTCGCCCCGGGCCATGCGCAGCATGTCGAGCCAGCCGTTGCCGAATAATTCCTTGAGATTTTCGTCGCTGCGCGAGAACAGGTCGCTCACCAGCCGGATGCCCTGCTCTTCGAGCCGGACTTCGCTTTTTTTCCCGACGCCGGGAATGACCCCGATCTTGAGTGGAGCGAGAAAGGCCGCCTCGTCGCCGGGCAACACGACTGTGAAACCGCGTGGCTTCCGCGCCTTGCTGGCGATGGCGGAAACCAGCTTGTTCGCCGCAATGCCGAAGGACACGGGCACCTGCAGTTCGTCCCAAAGTCGTTTTTGCAGGGCGCGCACCCGGCGTTCGATTTCCTCCACCGACTTGAAGCCGCACAACGACAGGTCGAGATAACCTTCGTCGATGGAGTTTCGCTGAACCAGCGGCGTGAGCGTCTCGCAGATATCAAACATCGCCCGCGACACCTTGCTGTAGAGTCCGGACGTATGGGGCAGCAAAATCAGATCCGGACACACTTTGCGCGCAGTTTTGGTGGGCATGGGCGTGTAGACGCCGCAGGCCCGTGCCTCATAACTCGCCGAGGAAATGATGCCGCGTTCGCGTCCGCCCACTGCGCATTTCGTGCCGCGCAGATCCGGGCGCAATGCCAGTTCGCACGACACGAAGAACGCGTCGGCATCCAGGTGAACAATGAGCGGCAGCGGTGGCACGATCCATTTTGTAGGCGGACCCCACCGCGCAATCCAATCCCAATTTGGTTCACCAAGCGGGAACTGAATTATCGTTCCCGCCTGGATGAGTCGGTGTTCATGCAGTCCATCCAGTGGGCGGCAAAAAACTTTTTCTCCTGCGGCAGCAACCTGGGGGAAGTCCCGAGAATCGGGCGCAGCGCCGAAGTCATCTGCAGGGAGACCAGCAGAAATATGATCACCCAGGTGTTCAATCCCGATTCGGAACGCAATCCGAACTGCCGGAAGGTGGACCGCAGAAACCGGATCCCGAAACCGGCCGCAACTGCCCAAAACAAAAGATGCAGAAAGCCCATCATCGCAACCGACTCGGTTGACTGGGAAAAGAGCCACGCCACGGGAGAAAATCCAATCAGCAACAGAGTGAGGAGCGCCAGCAGCCCGCCCAGGGTGCCGGCCACCTCATGGAGTCGTGCCGTCGATCCGCACAAACACGCAAAGATATACAGGCTCGGCAGGCAGATCACCGCAGTGATCATCAAGCCCCCAGCAACCTTCGCGGGAGAGGCCCACCATTGGACTCCACCGGAAAAACTGCCAACGATCAGGCCATAGATCGCGGCAAACACGATCGCCACCGCAATGAGCCGGCCAATCAGGCTTCCCGGGTTTCCGTGCCGGATTTGATGGGCGACACTTTGCGGGCGTCGCAAAATGGCTTCAATCAGACTCGTGATGCCGGTGATTTCATCGTGAGGTTCCTGCTCTTGAGGGGCAATGCGGGGGGCGCCCGGCGTTAAAACAGGAGGCGGATTCGAATGAGGGTCGGAGGGTGTTTGGTTCATGGGAAAAATACCTCTTTCACCGGAAAAGATGCGTCCAGAGTTCGCCGGTCACACGCGCCACTTCTTCAAAGAAGTTTCCATGCAACGCTTCCGGTTCAAAAAACCTCACGGGCTGGTCGGCCCGCCCAATGAAAGGCCGCGCAATCCACGATAGCTGGCTTCCGAGCAGCAGATTAACCGTGAGCCAGGCCAGCAGCAATCTCGGAGCCATGGCCGCGCTTCCGCCCAACTGGCGCAATAGTCCCAGCAGGCGCAGGTTGGAAACGACCCCGGCAAAAGCGATCATCATCACGAGCGCCAGAAGCATCACTCCATGTCCCGCGGTCGCCTGTGCGGCGTCTGCGCCGGGCGGAGGAACGTTGCCCACAAGAAAAAGCACCAGCGGGCTGAACGCGCCGAGAACAACGGACGCAAAAGCGAAGCTGGCCAGAACCGCGGCGAAGGATTCGCGCAGGCGCAAATTGATGCCGAGCAGCGGCGCAAGCATCGCGTTGATCAGTGCGTTTCCTCCCGCGGTCGCGATGAGAACCAGCGGTAGTTTTAGCGCCGACCAGATTCCCTGTTCATAGGCCCGCCAGCTGCCTGCCGCCCCGCCAAACGCCCCGGCGCCCAAGGCGGTAATTAAGACAAGCTGGAGGGTTTTGGACGGACTCCATGAACGGATTCCTTGTTCGAGCCCCTCGTTCTCACCGCGGAGCAATTCACCGGGATTGAAGAATGAATGGTCGGGCGTTTGGGCTTCTCTCATTGATGCCAAAGCCTACCCCCATCCCGTGAAACCCGTGTGAAGCGACTATGAATTCACCATGAAATGTCTTGGTCGGGCACAACCTGCCTTTTGAGCTTCAGTTCTTCGCGAGGAAATGCCGATCACCCGGTAGTTTGTCCCAGTGATTTTTCCTGATCAACTCCTCCAATGCGGGTGCATCCAGTTTCGCGGAAACCACGATCAGATGCTTGTCGGCGACTACGGCAACGCAGATATCCATGGACTCGCCAGGTTCATTTTCCTGCGGTCCGTAGACCAGCACCGTGCTCTTTTCGTCAGCGACTCCCACGAGTCGTAGCCAACCGCGCTCCCGCATGGCCTGATCCGTTTGCGCGAAAAATTCACCTCGTGACCATTTGGTCAGTTCGGACTTCCGCTCGTAAATTCCCACACTGGCCCGTTTCACCGCGGCAAGCGCGTCGCGTGCGCGGTCGATGTTGTCGTGTTGGACAAAGCTCATCCCAAACCCGGCCGCCCCGAGGGTCGCTTCGCCGACATTCAGCTGTACCTTGGTGTGCCAACCGGACGGCGTGGCAGCAAAGACCTGCTGCCTGAGCGCCGCGGCGTCGCCGTTTAGCCCGAGGTAGCTGAGAACCACGCCAGCAAGCACGACAAAGGGCACGAGACACAGACCACCTGCGACGAGAACAAAGCAAAAAACGCGGCGAAGCGAACTTCGTGGAGAATTCTGATTGGTCGTGCTCATGATTGGCGTGTGCGGTCTGCTTTTCGGGTGAAATGACTATAAATGAAGGCAGCTCGTCCCATTGGTGGTTCCAGTTCGCCTTGGGTCAGACTTCCTTGTCCTTCGGCTTGTGGTCGCTTTTCACGTGAATGTGTTTGAGCTGACCAATATCGAACTTGTCGGCGATGATTCCCAGTTGATCGGCGTTGATATTGCCGACGATATTCACGAACACCGCCTCGCCTTTTTTGTCGATCACCGTGACGACGAGGCCGTCGATGTTGTCGTCGCCGCGCTGCTTGACATGGACGTCGACGTTGTCGCCTTCATTGCGGTCGCGCACCGTGACGAGTTGAGTCCAGCCCTGCGCCTCCAGCTTCCGGCGAATTGATTCAATTTTTCCGACCGTATCCGCGCGATTGGTGTCATCCATGCCGATCACATTCACGCGAATGCGTTTGAGATTGTTGATGAGTTCCGCCGCTTCGGGTTCCTGCCGGGCGGCGATCTTGGCCGCAAATTTCAGCATGGCTTGGGAGAGGTTCACTTCCACAAACTGACCGCCGGCGGAAGGGGCAAATTGACCGATATCGACAAAGCCCGCCTCGGTTTCGGCGGCGTGGGAGGAAGTGAAAGCCGCCAGCGACAAGGCAGCAGCGACCAGTGAGGTGCGAATGAAGTGATTCATGGAAGGGAGGAATTTTTTGAGTTGTTGATGACTACCCCTTCAAAACCCGGCGGCTCCGCCAAAAGTTGCAGAATATTTTTAGGTGGAAAAGTGCCCTGCTCTTCCAATCAACCCACGATTCTTCATCACAAGGTGGAGCGCGACCTCCGGGCGCGCTCCAGGATTCGCACATTGTTAAACGCGCCCGGAGCTCGCGTTCCACCTAGGCGCGGGGCGCGCCCTGATCCCATTTGGCCGAGGCGATCGCCACCAGTACGGCCTCGAGTAACTTGTGGGCGTCGGAATTGTTGGGCTGCAAGGCCAGGGCTTCGTTTGCGGCGTTTTCCGCGTCCCGGAGTCGCGCGCCCGCGAGGTAAGCGTGACCAAGCGAAATCACCAGATCGACGCGCTCAGGTTCCAGGTCACTGGCCATCTGGTGCGCGAAAATCGCCGTCTCGGTCCAGCCAAGTTCGGTGGCCGCCTGCCCCAACAGATTAAGGGCTGACACGCTGTGCGGATCGCGACGCAACAGGCGTTCAGCGGTGTCCAGGGCGGACTTGGGATCGTCTTTTAACTTGAGACTCGCGTTGAGAATGAACGGAGCGCTCGAAACTGCATGCACCAGCTTGGCGACGACGTTCCGGTGAAGGGCGGCGAGTTTAAGATGGGCGGCGCGCTCCAGTTTGCGCACCGGCAAGCAATCCGGCTGTACCTGCAATACCGCCTGGCAGTGTTCGAGCGCCTGCTCCGGACGATCGCGATCCAGGGCCGCGCGCGCACTCTCCACCCGCTTTTGCAGTTGGGGATCAAGGGAGGCGATGGTGATTTCAGGCATGGGCGGATAAAACAGGCGCGATCAACCTTTGGTTACTTCGAGTTCCGAGCGCACGGCCGCAACCAGTTTTTCCATCGCGGCGTGGACTATGGCATCGGTTGGGCCTTCCACGAGCAATCGCAGTTTGGGCTCAGTGCCCGAGTAACGGACCAGCACACGACCGGACGAACCCAGTTCGGTTTCGACATTTTTTATGGCCAACGAAATTCCGCGCAGCCCTTCCAGCAGTTTCTTTTCCTTCACGGTCAGCGCCCGGGAAAGCTGTGGAAATTTAGCCAGACCCTTGCGTAATTCGGAGAGCGGCCTGCCCGTTGCCACCATCACTTCGATCACCTTGAGCGCGGCGACGAGACCGTCGCCGGTCGGGCTCACATCCGAGCAGATCACGTGGCCGGACGATTCGCCGCCGAGATTGGCGTGGTCCGCCAGCATGCGCTCGATCACGTAACGGTCGCCGACCGGTGTGCGCACCACGCGACCGCCGGCGGCGCTTACGGCAGCTTCCACCCCGAGGTTGCTTTGGACGGTTACCACGAGCGTTTTGTTCGCAAGACGACCCTGCTTGAGGGCATGCAGGGCGAGAATAGTGAGAATTTCATCTCCGTCCAACACCTGTCCGGTTTCGTCGCACAGAATGCAACGGTCACCGTCCCCGTCGTGGGCGATGCCGATGCGCGCGCCGTGCTGCTTCACGGCCTCGCACATTTTTTCCGGATGTTCGCTGCCCACGCCGCGATTGATATTGGTGCCGTCAAATTCAGAGCCGATTTGAACCACCTCGGCTTTGAAATTACGCAGGGCGGTCGCACTCGTGTGCACGGTGGCGCCATTGGCCGTGTCGAGGACGATCTTCCAGCCGGTAATCGGCTCCGGCAGGATTTTACGGGCGGACTCAAGGTAGCCCGATACCGCGTCGATTTTCGAAAGCTGGGCGGTCGAGTGGTCCGTCCGGGAGGCCGGGAGAAAACTCTCGATCAACGCTTCCTCCTCGTCGGTGAGCTTGATTCCGTTTGCTCCAAAAAACTTGATGCCATTGTCGCCGGCAGGATTGTGCGACGCCGTGATCACGACGCCCAACACCGCTTTTTGCACCCGGACCGCGGCGGAAACGGCGGGTGTCGGCAAAACCTCGAGTGATACCGGCTGAAAGCCCGCATGGGCGAGACCATCAGCGAGCGCCTGACTCAGCGAAGCACCGGACGTGCGGGTGTCACGACCGATCGGTACGGTGCCTTTCACCACGCCTTTGCCGTGGAGCCAGCGACCCGCCGCGACGCCCAGTCGCCAGGCGAAGTCTTCGTTCATCGTCGCGCTTCCGTAAGGACCGCGCACTCCATCCGTGCCAAAGTATTTTCGGGTAACAGCCATGATTAAGAGCGATAAAATTCCTTCGTTGCGGAGATTTTCCGGGCGACTTCGCCACCGAGCAAAAGTCCGCGAGCCGCACCCACCCCGTCGCGAATTTCCGGTACGCGTCCGACGACAAACAATCCGGCGGCGGCATTCAGCACAATGGTGTCGATCAATCCGGCGGGCGCCCGACCCGCGAGAATCGCCTCGGTTAGAGCGAGATTGGCGGTCACATCACCGCCGATCAAATCGGAGAACGGAGCCGTGGAAAGACCGTGGTCTTCCGCACGCCAGGTGGTATCAATGTTACCGAGCCGCCCAACGCCGCGCACGTGATTGATCGTGGCTGTGGTAAGTTCGTCGATGCCTTGTTCCGCACCAATCACACCATGGGCCACCAAGCCTGCGCTTTGGTGAAGTTCTTCCAATGCTCCCGACATGGCGGTGACGAGCGGACGCGAATAAACGCCCAGCAAAATATGAGCCGGGCGGCCCGGATTGATCAGCGGACCAAGGATATTGAAAATTGAGCGGCGACCCTGAGCCGCGAGTGCTTTGCGCACGGGAGCGACGTGTTTGAACGCCGGGTGATAGTTGGGGGCGAAAAAGAAGGCGTACCCGAGTTCGGTGAGCGCGCGCCGGGATTTTTCCGGGGTGGCCGTCAGATCCACGCCCAGTGCTGCCAGCAAGTCGGCGCTGCCGGATTTTGAGGTGATTCCGCGGTTGCCATGTTTCATGACCGGCACCCCCGCACTCGCCAGGACGAGCACTACCAGACTCGAAATATTGAAGCCGCCCGAATGATCTCCTCCCGTTCCCACGATATCGATCGCTTGGGGTGAGAACGCCTCGACGCCTGGATTCACCGCCAAATCACGAAAGGCTGCCGCAAAGCCGGCCAGTTCACCCGGGGTTTCGCCTTTTTTGGCGAGGGCGGTGAGAAACGCCGCTTTGCTTTCATCGGTTTCCGCGAGCGAACTCAACGACGTTACCGCCACCTGGATCTCACCGGTCGACAGGTGTTGTCCGGCAAGCAATTGGTCGGTCAGGTCGTTCAGGGCGGCCATAAAGCCGCCGAGAAAGAGCGATTCCGGCGAGGGGCGCAAAGCATAAAACTCGACAGAATTCATCGTTTCTGGGAGCACCACGCGTGCACTTTTTACATCGTGTTTTACTGATGGGGTCCTTTGTCGCGGCAATCGTGGCTTCCGCCTCTACCGCGAACGAAAAGGCGGCATTCAAACCGTCCGCCGAGACTATTGACCAGAAGCCGGTTGCCGAACTCAGTGCCGGAAACGCCGTCGTTCTGGGCCTGATTGAAGGCGTAACCGAGTTTCTGCCCATCTCCTCCACCGGTCATTTGATCATTGCCACCAAGGCCATGGGGCTTGAATCGGAAACTCCCCTGACCGATAGCGCCGGTAAACCGTTGTGGTACAAAAAGCCCTCTGAAAAGCATCCCGAGGGAGTGCCTCTGACGGTAAAATTGGCGGCCGATACTTATACGGTAATTATCCAGATTGGGGCGATTGCGGCGGTGGTGCTGCTCTATTGGAGACAGATTGTCAGCATGATCGTCGGCGTTGCAGGACGCAGTAATTCTGGAGCACGTTTATTGCGCAATGTCGTGCTTGCGACCATTCCGGTGGCGGTGATCGGTCTGACGGCCAACACTTGGATTTCAGAGCATCTTTTCTCCGTGCCCGCAGTAATCGGTGCCCAGGCCGCCGGAGCCTTTCTTATGCTTTGGGCGGAACGCTGGCGCCGCGCCAATACGGGTATTGGCTATTCCCGCAATGATCCCTCCGATCTCACGCCCGGGAAGGCAGTCGGCATCGGTTTTGCGCAGTGTCTGGCCCTTTGGCCGGGTACCAGCCGCTCCATGGTCACCATTGTGGGTGGTTATTTGTCCGGTCTGACTCCTGTAAAAGCGGCGGAGTTCAGCTTTCTGGTCGGACTGCCCGTGCTGGCGGGTGCGGCATTGCTTAAAACGCTTAAAAGCGGTGCGGCCATGGTGGAGGTTTTTGGATGGCCAAATTTACTGCTGGGAGGCTTTGTGGCTGCGATTTCCGCCGCCATTGCCGTGAAGTTCCTGGTCACTTTTCTCTCGCGGAATGGACTGGCCTTTTTCGCCTACTATCGTCTCGCCCTGGCTTTGGTAATCGCGGCCTTTTTCCTGTTTTAACCTCCCGTCAAAAAGCGGTCGTAAACATCTTGACGGGGTCGTCCGCCGACCCTTACAACCTCCCCTTTATAGTACTAAAATCCAGCAGGTTTAACCCACCGGCTGACTACGAAAATTTCTTTATGGCCAATCCGAAACGTAAACAATCCAAACGCCGCAGCGCCAACCGTCGCGCCGCCAACGCCTTTGTCGCTCCCGAGTTTGCAAAAGATACCGACGGCGGCGCATTTCGCCCCCATCGCGTCAATCCCAAGACCGGCATTTACCGCGGTCGCCAGGTATTGAACGTCGAGGTCTAAGCAGATCCGGCAGTTTTTTCGCCATCAATTCCGAGACGGCCAGTCCAATCCCTGCACAGGCCCGGATTGCGGTTGACGCAATGGGCGGTGATTTAGGACCCGCCGAAGTTGTTGCTGCCGTCAAACTGGCTTTGGCCGAGGACACTGATCCCATCGTCCTGGTGGGAAATCAGTCCCAGCTTGATCCCCTTCTGAAGCAGGAGGGCTTGAGCGGGCATCCGAAGGTGTCGGTGTTTCACGCCTCCGAAGTCATCACGATGGAGGACAAGCCGCTTCAGGCTTTGAAGCGAAAGAAGGATTCCTCGATGGTTCGAGCCATCGAGCTGGTGAAAACCGGTGACGCCCGCGTCGCCATCAGTTGCGGCAATACCGGCGCGCTCATGGCCGGAGGCACCTTGCGCCTCCGTATGATGAACGGAGTCGAACGTCCCGCCCTCGCTGCGGTAATTCCGCGGGCCGGGGGCTATTTTATTTTGATCGATGCCGGTGCGAATCCGGAGGCAGGTCCCGAGCATCTCGTGCACAATGCCGTGTTGGGCGCAAATTACGCCAAGGTCATCCTGGGATTGGAGAATCCCCGCGTCGGCCTGATCACGATCGGCACCGAGGAAGGCAAAGGAAACGCCCTGATCGCGGAAACCCACGAGCAATTGAAGCGGATCACGTCGGTGATCAATTACGTCGGACCGATCGAGGGTTTTCAGGTTTTTCGCGACACCGTGGACGTGGTCGTGTGCGACGGATTCGTCGGCAACACCCTCCTCAAGACGTGGGAGTCGCTTTCGAAGTTCATCACCACGATGCTCAAGGAGGAGCTGCAAAAAAATCCCCTGCGCATGGCGGGAGCGGCCCTGGCCAAGGGAGCGTTTGGCTCGCTCAAAGCACGCATGAACCCCGACCGGTACGGCGGAGCTCCCCTGCTCGGTTTGCGGGGAAATATTCTCAAGGCGCACGGATCGAGCAACCGGCACGCGATCACCAGCGCGATTCGCGCGGCGGGAAAAATCATCCGCCAGGACTTGTCCCACCGGATCGAGCAGGATGTCGCGCGGGCCAACGAACTTCGTTTGAACGGAACCGGCGAAGCGCCGTCCAACTAATTTCAATTTATGGCTTCAGTCATTATCGCGGGAGTCGGCTCCTACGCCCCACAACGGATACTTACCAACGACGATCTTTCGAAGATGGTGGACACGTCCGACGAATGGATCCGGACCCGTTCCGGCATTAGGGAACGGCATATCGCGGCGGACAATGAAGCCACTTCCGACCTGGCGATCAAGGCTGCCCAGGCGGCCATGCTCGATGCGAAGGTGACGGCTGAAGAGGTCGATTTGCTGATCGTGGCCACTTGCACGCCGGACTATCCCCTGCCCGCCACGGCCTGTGTCGTGCAGCACAAACTTGGCGTTCCTCCCCACGCGACCTGCTTCGACATTTCCGCGGCCTGCACTGGATTCCTTTATGCCACGGAAATCGCCTACGGCCAGCTGTTGACCGGCCGGTACAAATGCGCGCTGGTAATCGGGGCGGAAAAGCTTTCCTCAATCGTCAATTGGAAGGACCGCACCACCTGCGTACTATTTGGTGATGGTGCCGGCGCCGCAGTGCTCAAAAAGGTTGATCAAACCGGCGTTGGAATCATCGGTTCGGACCTCGGCGCGGATGGCGAGATGATGGAGCTTCTTTACACTCCCGCGGGCGGAAGCCGCACCCCGGCGTCGCCCCTGACGGTGGAGGCGGGTGGGCATTTCCTCCACATGAAGGGCAAGGAAGTGTTCAAGAACGCGGTCCGGGTGATGGAAACAGTTGCGCGGGAAATGGTGGAACAACATCACCTGACTTTTGACCAAATCAACCTCGTGATTCCCCATCAGGCCAACTACCGCATTATTGAGTCATTGGCGAGCAGCCTCGGGGTGCCGACAGAGCGTGTTTACGTCAATCTCGACCGTTACGGGAACACCTCGGCGGCTTCCATTCCTCTCGCCTTGGACGAAGCGCGGCGCGCCGGCCGGATCAAACCCGGCGATTATACCTTGCTTGTCGCCTTCGGCGCTGGCTTGACCTATGGGTCCACTCTTATTCGATGGTAAATCCCAGTCTCATGCGCCGCTTTACTCCCACTCTGGTTTTGTTTGCCCTTTCGTTGCTGCTCGTCGTTCCTTCGCGCCTGGCTGCGGACTTGGTTTGGACACCCCAAGGCGGGTGGCATGTGGAAGGCGGCGTACTCGCCGGGCTGGGTGGCGAAGACGGCCGCAATGCACTTGATTTGATGAACAAGGCGCGGGCGGCGGAAGAAGCGGGTTCCGAAAAAAGCGCGATTTCGACCTACACCCGCGTCAGCAAAAAGTACCCGAATTCCGTTTTTGCGGCGGAAGCCCTTTATCGTGTAGGTGCAATTCGACAGAAGCGCCGGCAGTATTTCAAGGCCTTCGACATGTACCAGCAAATGCTGGCGCGCTACCCCAACTCGGAAAAATTCAACCAGGTGATCGGCGAGCAATACCGGATCGCCAACGATCTTTTCGAAGGCAAGCGGCCTTACATCTGGGGCATCATCCCGGGCTTCCGCAACCGTGAAAAAGCCGTCGAGTATTTCGAGTCGATTGTCCGCACTGCGCCCTACAGCGACTATGCGCCGTTGTCCTTGATGAATGCCTCCCGCGGCTACAAACGGATGGGTGAAAGCGAGGCGGCGATCGACGCGCTGGATCGCATGATCAATACCTACCCGCGCAATGTGCTGACGCCTGACGCGTATCTGAAGATCGCGCAGACCCACTCCTCACTCGTGGATGGTCCGGCTTACGATCAGGCATCCACCAAGGAAGCGATCACGTACTACGAGGATTACATGATCTTGTTCCCCGGGGACGCCGGCATGGCTTCCGCGGAAAAGGGCCTGGCCAGCATGAAAAAGGTCCTGGCCCAGAGTAAAATCACGATGGCGGATTACTACTACAAGTACCGCAAGAATTACAAGGCGGCCAAGGTGTTTTATAACGAGGCGATCACGGTCTATCCCGATTCCGATATCGCCGCGCAGGCCCGCGCCAAGCTCGCGATCGTGGATGCCAAGCTGGAACAGCAGTCGGCGCTTCCGCCGCCGAAGCCGAAAGCGGTGAAGCCGCAAAAGAAAAAGAAACTCTGGTTGTTTTAAGCCACCGGATTTTTTGCCGGCGTTTCGGCCGCCACCTTCCCATTCAGCATGCTGACCGATCGCACCTCGTTTTCTGGATTTCTCACGGCATTGTTCCGCCCCATGCTGACGATGGCGGTGCTCAGTCTGTGCGTGCTCGCGACGACCTCGTGTTCCAATTACCAATTGGGCACCGGAGCCAAGACCAAGTTTTCCACCCTCTTCATCGCCCCGGTCTCAAGCAAAGTGGTGATTCCCCAGGCGCAGGCGCTCATCACCACGCAGCTGCGTGAAGCGTTTATCCGCGACGGTCGCGTCAGTCTGGCCGATTCCCCGGAAGCCGCTGATGCGGTGCTCACCATTTCCCTGACGGGCTATGATCGCACGGTGGCCGTTTCGCGCGCCGATGACACCGGGCTGGCCCGTCGATTCGATGTTACGCTTCAAGCGCAGGCGACCTTGGTGGACAACCAAAACAAGAAAACCTATTTCGCGGAAAGACCCCTGCGGGCCACTCGCGGCGTATTCACCGACAGCGGATTGGTTCCCGCGGAATATGAGAACATGCCTTTGCTCGCCGAGCAGCTCGCGAAGGAAACGGTTCACGCGGTTCTGGATGTTTGGTAGGTGGCGGGCTTGCCTGCCATTCTGCTGGCCAGCAGAACGCGCGAGCGTGCAACGTACGTTGAAAGATTGCGGGCGCTTAGGGATTGAGCCTGCGTGATTCGTGGTAATCGTCAGCGGTGTCATGAATAATTCGCCGATTCTTGCCCCTTCCCTTCTCGGACCACCGTCGTCGCCTTCGACACTGCGCCAGCACCAGAGCTCGCCAGCAT
>JBEHXD010000064.1:0-15088 GCA_048498875.1 Verrucomicrobiota bacterium | reverse complement strand
GCTGCACTATGCTGACGTCGTTTCTTGGACATGGGTAACGGTTCCTTTTTGGTTTAGTTGGTCCGTTCCCCGTTGTCCAACTTTCGGGGTCCACTTCACTTTACGTTAGGCAAAATGCGATGACGAGCACGTCCCTGTTCAAGCGATGGAAGGTACTTGCAAAAGAAGTATCACGAGGCGCTTTCACACATCAGAGAGAATGAAGAAAGATCCTAACCAACCGCCACAGACAATTCGGACCTTCGGTCCTCATGTCTGAGCTGAAATGCTCGGTGAGAATGATTCGGGTTGGTAAACTTTTCCTCGCGCTCGGCACGTTATCCGTTGCCGGTTGCTTCTCCAAAAGCACTGGCATCTTCGAAGTGCTTCACCGCGGTATGTCGACCGAAGAAGTAAAAGCCGCGATTTACGGATCAGTCTCAAATCGCGAGTACTCACTACCACGTCCTGTTGATGGGTGGCGAAAAGAAAGAAAGGCCTTTGATGTCATCGGACTTGCCGGAGAATACGCGAGAAAGAAGAAGCCAAAGCCGGCAAACAAATCCTGCGCGTTGATATCCATGGTTCTCTTTGCATCTTTTACGGGGCGGATGATCGGCTCATTACCTTCGCGCAAATCCATGTTGATTGACCATAAGCCGAACAAACCGCCACAAACGACCCGGACCTTCGGTCCTCGTGACTGAGCTGAAACGTTCGGCGGAAAAAATGAAGTACCGCACACTTTCCTGGTTCTGGAAAACGGGCAAAATATGAAGATCACCGACTTTCTCATCTTGAGTTCTGACGGCAATACGGAGATTCGAGCCGATGCGTTCGGTAATAACGTCGCGTTCGCATGCAGACATTGCAGACACCCGGTGTTGGCGACGGCACGCGAAAATCAGCGCGGTAGTGATGAGGAGCATCCAAGTAAATGCAAAGGCTGTGGGAAGCGCTACTTTCTGGATATTCGACCGCAAACCCGGAAACTCTACATCCACGAAGCGTCGAACCAGCCGCCCTAGCCAAAGCGTTTCGCACGTGGCTAGGATTAAACGTCAGCCTGTATCCATGTCGTCCCGACTTTTCACACTTCTAACCGAAGGGGCGATCCAGTCGGCACAACCAACGCCTGGGCCGCGCCCGGTCGTCGGTTGACCTCAATCATTCGGCAAAGAGCCATGCCACACACAGATCCCATAGACGCACTTGATGGTTCGGTAGTGAAGGCGCAGTCGTGGTCAGCTGTCGTCGAGCGTTACTCCAGCATCCCTGTGGCGCAACCTCTGGCTCGATTGGCCAGGGCGATCGCCGAGTCGCCCCATGCGGACATGCTGTTTCCCCTGACGTCGATGTTCGACATCCGCATCTATTCCACGCCTCGTGCCGTCTGGAATCGCGAGTGTCTACTCATCCAATTTGACCCGACCCGATCAGAGTTTCGTTTTGAGTTCATCGAGCACACGTACACGAAGCCGAGCTGGGTTAAGCATGCACCTCTTGAAGAAGCATTCAGCGCTTTCATCCATTGCCTGGCTTTGAAGCGTTGGTTTCCTGTCGCTGAGATTGAACGCGGTACCTGGTCCTGCGCTTTGCAGAGAGCGCCTAACCAATCACCAGATCCAACGCGCAGAGCGCGTGGGTCATCCTGAACGTCGACCCGAAGTGAACGAAATTCCCGATGACGATAATGGTCGCGTGCTGCGACGGCTATACGACGGAGGCGATACGCTTTCCAAACCGAGAATCATCGAGTTTCAGTTTATCTTTCCAGAGCGGGAGCAGTCGCTCGAATTCTCACGCATCGTTCCGGAGAAAGACTATGAGATCTGCCTGTCCTACTATGAAGAGCGTGAGATGTGGGAAGCTGAAGTGAGAATTTACATGGTCCCCGACCACGACGCGATCACACGGCTCGAGGCTGATTTATCTGCTCGAGCGGCGTCATTCGATGGCAAGCCGGATGGATGGTGCTGCATCCGAATCAAGGATCGAGATGAGGCCCCAAACGCCTGACCAACCACAGCCACGATCGTGGCTGATGAGCGTGGCCCACCTTTAACGTTGGACAAAACCATGAAACTTTACCTTGTCGCGCTGATTTTCGCGGTTGCCGGCTGCGCAGCCAGTATCCCGGACGGCAGTCTGACGCGGTATCGATCTCAGTGTGATCATTTGACGATCAGCTACGAACTCCCCACCGGGGCCCGGTTTTTAACGGGTCCGCCTGCGTCAGAAGTTAAATTTCCCTCTCATCGTCCGTATCCACTTTCAGGTGGCATTGCGGCAGTCGGATGGGCATTCGATCGCGACATTTCCCAGGTGAAGATCGATGTCGTTCTGGAGAAAATTTCCGGGCCCCGTTTCGAAAGGGCCGGGCCCGGCGAGTGGGAAGCCATTCTGCGGGAAGAGAGGGTTTCGATGACAAGCGGCAACCGCGTCAGCATCATCCAGGATTCGATTGGCCGGGACTGGCAGGAGACGGTGGTCGAGGCCAATGGCCGGATCAAGGCAAGATCATTCCTCCGGCCGGTCGCACCCAATACGCTCATTTTGCTCCGGTTGAATTTTGGCGATCATATCGAGGATCCGGAGCGCGTGAAGGCGCTCACCGTCCAGGCTCGGATGCGCGATGCTTTCATCATTACATCCGCCAATGCCACCGCATCGTCCGATTCTTCGACGAAAAGGCAGCCTGACCCGCCGCCAGCGCCAACGCGCGGGAAAGGACCGTGATTCGGATGGTCCTCCCCCGTCCCTCCGTTCCCGGTTGTGCCTGAGCTGAGACGCCGGGCGCAAAAACTGATGCATTTTCTTCCCCTCCTTGGTAGGCGCCTGAAAGAAGAGGTGGTGCTCGAGCTTCTCGAAGAGCACGACATCGAGGTGATCTATGACTTTGACCGCCTTCACGAGAATACCGCCGACACGTATTGGGCCGCGTCGAAGAAGAATGGCTTCCAACTTCGTTTCTCCGCCGAGCAGACGCTCGATGTCGCTTTTCTCTACGTGGCACCGGTCGATGGCTTCGATGCGTTGGATTGTGCCGATCTTGACGTACCGCTCTTCGCGAGAGTTGCCGAGGTCGAGAGGTATTGCGAAGCGCGGAAGCTCCGGTTTGCAAAGGGGCAGATGCGCGGTGGTGTCCTGGCCGATCGCGATTGGGCGCGCATCGACGCGGACACACACTCAACCCACTTTGATTTCAGGGACGGCGTTCTCACGATCGTCACGGTATCGCTGCCGAAGAAAAGATAAGGACGCCCAGCCACCCGGCGCAGACAGCTCCGCTGCCCTCCTTGGATGAGCTGAAACGTTGCGCAAAGAAGATGCCGCTTAATTCACCCATTGGCCTCTTGGGATTCTCCGTGATGGCAGTGATACTCCTGCTATGGCTCACAACGGCAGTCAGCGAATTTCTGCTTGGTCGTTATCTCGCGCAGTATCATCCCGACACCTGGCGCGATCTCGGTTGCCCCGGAAAGATTGGCCGATTCGGCCGTGAGCGGGATGGTTTGGGCGTTTGGTTGCGCAATCAGAGTTTTAAGAAGATCGCCGACCCGCGACTCCATACGAAATGTCTATTCGTGCGCGCGCTTTCGAGGATCACGATCGTGCTTTCCCTATTTGGCGTCCTCGGAATCATCGGCCTCTCCGTTCTGCGAAAATGAAAGAGTCCGACCGGGTGCCAGTGTCTCACACCGCTCCTGGTCGTCTGAGTTCAAACGTGGGGCGAAACTATGACTGAGGTTGTCGACATGCTTGGGAGTATCCATCTCCAGAACGAACGTTCGATTTGGATTCGGCCGCCAAAAGTCCGTGCGTCAGCGGCGAATCTCACCATTTTCCTCGATGGTGAGCTCTATCGCGACCGTGTCTGTGCCGTGCCGGTGATTGATGCCCTCGGTTCCGGGATCGCAGATTCCTGGTTCGTCTTTGTTTCGATGGCGACAGTCGAGGCGCGATGGACGGAGTGTCCGTGCCATCCGCCGTTCGCGAAGTTCATCGTTGAAGAGTTGCTCTCCTGGCTGGAACTCCGATTTCCGGAGACAAAGACGATTCGACAGCGAGTTCTGGTCGGCCTGAGCTACACCGGCCTCGCGGCCGCTTTCGTCGCCAGGCAGTATCCCGGCATTTTTCAGAGAGTCATCAGCCAATCGGGGTCTTTCTGGTGGAATAATTGCTGGCTGGTGGAGCGGTTTCGGGCCGAACCTCCGGTTCCGACTGAGTTCTATCTGGACGTTGGCACAGGGGAAGTGCACGGGAATGTCCGCCATCGTGAGGACGTGCTTCAGGTCGCATCGCAGATCGAGGGGGTGCGCCGGTTCCGGGATGCGTTGCGCCATACCAGCCACACCGTTATCTATGCCGAGTTCGAAGGCGGCCATGATTTTGCAGCCTGGAAGCAGACGTTGCCCAACGCTCTGCGGTGGGCCCTGCCCAACTCCCCACCGAAAAGTTTCCGCACTTCAGGAGCCATATTCCCATGATCTGCCCCAGTTGCGGATTGCCGCTATGATTTCCGTCGAGCCTCCAGAAGCGGCCAACCAGCCGTCCGCGCCAACGTGCGGACTGGCGCCAGGCCATGGCTCACCCTAGACGTTAACCGGAACCCATGGATTCGAAAGTAGTAAACAAGGCAATCGCCCGGGAGATTCGTCCCCTGCTAAAGGCCGCAGGATTTTCCCTTTTTTCCGGGCGCACATCGTGGCGGTTCGACTCACAGCGCATCGACGTCATCAATTTTCAGTCGTTCAATAGCTATCACGCCGAGGTTATCGGCTGCACGAGCTATTCGTTTTCCGTCAACCTAGGATGCTACTTTTCATGCATTCCCGATCGGTATGGCATAAAAGAGAAAGACGGACAGAAGTGCCCCGCGGAATATCAGTGCCATTTTCGAGGTCACTTGCACCGCACGTTCGAGCAAGCTGGGCTGGAGCGAAAGGACATCTGGCTCATCGATACAGGGGGAGTATTTCTTCCGCGCGCGATGGCAGATGTGCAACAACAGTTGTCGGCTGCCGGACTCCCATGGTTTGCCCGTTTTTCAGACCTGACCGAGGTGCTTCGGGTCCTCCAGGCCGAGCCTGAACAGATGGATACGCTTTGGGGGTTCGGCAGAAATCCATCTCCCATCAGATCCTTTATGACCGGTTATGTCGCCCGCGCGGTGGGCAATGAGACCCTCGCTGAGGTATCATTGCGTGCGGCCGCGGCCTCAGGGTGTTATCCTGAGTTGAGCGAAGATATGAATAAGATTAACCCAGCTTCAGAGACAATGCCGCCAAAGCGGCCTAGCTCATCGTAAACGAGCGGCGGAATATGAAAGCCAAGCTTGTCGGACTAGGACTCGGCATCCTGATCACTCCGGCTTCCCTATTCTTCGCCACTGTGTCAGCTGTGTGCGGGGGAGCCGGTCACGGGGATTATTTACTGGCCCGAATTCTCTTCCCTCTGCCGATGCTTTCCATGCGCTGGAACCAATGCGCTCTTCGCGTGGCTCAAGTCTTTGCTTTGCTCGAACGGCTGCCCATGCCAGGGAAGTCTCCCCTCCTTTTGTGGTCATGAAGCAAGTGTCCAACCAAACGGCATACACAACCCGGACCCCGGGGTCCTTGCGTCTGAATTGAGCCGTTCGGCGGAAGATGGACTCACGGGGCTACATTTATGTTCTGCTAATGGGAGGATCCGCGCTGATTATTCTTCTCTGGTTTGCCGTATTGATGGAAGCCCCGGCCGTCCTCCAGATTACGGGGACGGCCGCTGCCACCATTTGTCTGCTGATTGCAGGGACTTTGCTCGCGGCGAAGCGCCTCCGGCAGAGCCGCTGGATCGAAGAAATCTCGACTCCTTACGCACCGATCGCCGCGGCAGCATTGTTATTGTTGGGATGTCAGATTGCCATCTTTGGAGAGCTAATCGGGAAAAATGGCCTGCACTCCAAATTGGACCGCATGAACGCAGCCCCCTGTTTTGCGATCGCGGTTTACCTATTATTGTGTCCGATAATCTCCCGGAGATTTCGGAAAGAATGAAACACCGATCAGGTTCATGCGCCACATCGTCCAGCCATTCACAAGAGACGGTTCGCCTGCCCGTCGGGCGTGGTTGAGCTGAAGCGTTTGCCGCAAGCATGAACACGTGGCCCTTTGATCAGACTCCCCTTACCGCGGCAATTACCACCCGCCAGGTAATCGAAAGGAAAAAAGACATCCGCGTCGTCCTGCACCATTCCGATGACCATTCGTGGGCCTTCCTCCGCGGCACAACCGATCAAGGGAAGGACGGTCGTGTGATCGCCATGAAGGAGGCACTGGAGATCGATGAATCGATCGCGGCGGTTGCAGATTTGCCGCCGGGCTGGAAGGCCTGGCGCGAAAGCCGGACGGCCGAATGGCACCGGGCACAAAATGAGGAAAGCGGCTGACCAACCGTTACCGCCAATGCCTTGACTACGGTGTGCCCAAGCTCAAACGTCGGCGAAGAAAATGAAACCATCATGGCGCGAAGCGTGTGATGCCGATCTCGCGTTGCTCGCAGAGTGGAACCACCAGCTCATTCGCGATGAGGGTCACCGAAATCCGATGACCGTGGTCCAGCTTCAGGAGCGAATGAAGAACTGGCTGCAAAGTGGCGAATATCGAGCCATACTATTTTTGAATCCCGATCCGGCGGGCTACGCACTTTTCCGGGGTGAGGAGGAGTTGGTTTATCTTCGTCAGTTTTTTGTGCGACGCGACCGGAGGCGAACGGGCGTCGGACGTGCCGCGTTCTCGATCCTCAAAAACCAGATCTGGCCGGGCAATACCCGGTTGACGGTTGATGTCCTGTGCCAGAATCAGGATGCCATCGCGTTCTGGCGGAGCGTAGGTTACCAGGATTACTGCCTCACGCTGGAGATCAAACCGTGACGATAAAAGAGCCCCACCCGTTGCTGCCGCGCAACCCGGCGATGGATTCCCCTCCAATTTGAAGTCGCCACCCGGCGTGACTGCACCGTGATCATTCGACAGATCTTTACTCCGATTACACTGATGAAAACTCCCCTCAGATTTCTGGCGATCAGCCTCATGGCGGTCATGCTCGCCGGTTGCGGCGGCAAAGAATTTCATGAACCATGGAGAGCGCAAAAGCTGCCATCGGGAAAAGAGATAAAGGTGATGTCGCTCCAGATCGCCTGGGGAATTGAGCACGATGAGCCGCGCCGGGAAGATCGGGACTGCTTCGTGCTGCAGTATGTTTATCCCTCGCCCAAGGCCAATGACCTGGAGCACGAGCAGGAAGCGAAGGAAGTTTTCGAATTGATCCGTTCCGTCTCCGAGCAGTGGGGTTTCACGAATGCGGAGCTGATGGCCTATCCCGCGCTGGAGCGTGACCGACACTATGATCTTTTTCTTTTTCAGCGCGGTTCCGACGGCAAATGGGCGGTCAAGCTTGAGCGGCATTGAAATTGCGGGAGCCGATGCCAATAGCCCGACTTGGGACCGCCATGTTCGAGACCGAAAAGAAGATCAGGAATGTGACTTCAGGTATCTTGAAGCGCACGGACACCACCGTTCTGCCGGCGCGCCAAGACCCGGCAAGCGAGCATGAAAAAAGCCGGTCCAGCCACCGCCTCGGCACAATGCCCATGATGTTCCGCAATCCGTCGATGATATTTCCGGTCCATATGATCCGGCATTTCATCCCCTTCGCCGGGACTTCTTCGAACAGGAAAGCGGCGGCATTCACGCCCGCCGGGCAGGGCTGATCCCTGCGGGTGAAGTTTGAGTCATTCGCGCGACGGCAATGAAAACCAAACCACGCTTTCGACTGCACGCTTCGAGCATTCGCATTGTTATCTGGATCGTGGGCGGCGTGCTGGGCGGGATAACGAGCTCTGGTGCGGACCGCGGACCGCAGGCGGACACCGATAGCTTTGGCATTCAAAAAATCTACGCCGATGCCCCTGAGCCAGCGAATCACTGGACATTTACCGGCAATCCCAACGATCCCCGGTTCATGGAGCAACGCATTGTCGCCGCGGACGACGGCTGGTTCCAAGCGGAGAATCCCAAGGAAATGCGAGTGGAAGTGGTCAGCGATCCTTCCGCCAACGAACACACGATTGAAACCTTCGATTTGGCCAGGGTGCTGGCCAAAGGCTATCTCTACAAACCACCCGACAGCCCGGATGGAAAAGGCGATTTTCTCAACATCGAGCAAACCTGGCGGTTCCGCGTCATCAAGACCGGCGATGGCACCGTCAACGGAAGCGCACACCTCGAGCTGGTGCCCGGCGGCTACCGGCAGACTTCCCGCAAGACCAAGACGGGAAAAGACCAGGCTGTGCCGGCGAGCTGCGAATCGATGAGCTATCACTTCAATATCTACCCGCTCACCGGCAACGTCCGCATGGAAAAGGACAGCGATCACACCACGGGTTATGCACGCGACGATCTCAATCCCCGCAAGACCCACGCGGTGCCGAGATTCGATGACGGCCGGATCATCGTGCAAAAAGCCATTTTATACCGGACCGCTGCCGGCATGAAACTCGAACTGTATCTGGATATGACCGGACGGGGCGATCACTTCGAAAAGGTGTTGGAAACCGAAGACCGCGGCCAATGGGGACCGACGCAAGGCGGGAATGCCGAGTGCCATTGCTCCGAAAACGTCATCCTCTCCATGGCGCGCGTCGCCATCGGCTATCGCTGCGACAACCTGATCAATTTTCAATTCAAGGACCTGTCGATCCGATCGATCGATCCGGCGAAGCCGTTGCATTGAATTGAGCCGTGGGCAATGGAAAATCCGGTTTCCATCATTTTATTTTAGCCACAAAAAACACAGAGGGCGCAAAACACATCTTTTTTGCGCCCTCTGTGTTTTTTGTGGCTATGTTTTATTCGAAATCATCGCCGGCATGAACTGAGGCAGGTCGGATTATCCCAATCCGCCGTTTCAGCATGTAGCGAAAGCCCCGATCTGCGGATTAAGGATAATCCGCCCTACCCTCACGCGGCCACGGCGACCCTGGGCGCGGGGGCGACTTCGGTCCGGACATAGTTCATCGGCAGCGGCACGATGCCCGCATTTTCGATCTCGGTGCTCGCAGGCAGTTCCTGGAACGAAAGGACAATCAGGCGCGGGAACGAAGGTTCGAAGAAGCGCTTCAGCGGCAGACGCGCGTCGGCGGACACCACGAGCACGGAGTTGACTCCGGCCTGGGCGAGTTCCGTGGTGCGGCGGCTGAATTCGTCGAGCAAGTGACGGCCGATCGCGGGCTCGAGTGAGAGGCCAATATCGGTGGCGGTGCGGTGCACCTTGGTGGTGAGCACCTGCTCGAGACGCGGGTCGAGCGTAATGGCCTTGACGATACCGGGCCGGCATTCGAGTTCGGGCACGAAATAAATGCCGAGGCGGCGGCGCACAAGTTCCGACAGGTCGTCGGGATTCTTCGAGAGCGACGCAAAGTCGGCGATGCCTTCGAGGATGATCGGCAGGTTGACGATCGCCACGCCCTCGCGCAGCAGGTTTTGCAGCACGCGTTGCACAATGCCGATGTTGACGAGGTCGGGCAGCAGTTCCGCGACAAGTGCAGGGTGCGTGGTCTTGACGTGGTCGATGAGCGACTGGACATCCTGGCGGGACACCAGCAAATGGGCGTTGCTCTTGAGGGTTTCGGAAAGGTGCGTGATGAGCACCGAGGCCGGATCGACCACGGTGTAGCCGTTGAGCTCGGCGGTTTTCTTTTCAGCCTCGTCGATCCAGGTCGCCTCGAGATTGAACACCGGTTCGCGCGTCGGGGTGCCGCGGAGGCGCACCGTGCTGCCGGAAACATTCATCGCCATCCAGCGACCGGGCGTCAGCTGGCCGCGCACGAGCGGCTTGCCGCGCAGGAGGAAGCGGTACTCGTTGGCCTCGAGCTCGAGATTGTCGCGCACGGAAACCGGCGGAACGATCACGCCCTTCTCGCGGGCCAGTGTCTTTCTCACGCCGGTGATGCGAGCCAGCAGATCGCCGCCCACTTTTGCGTCGGCGAGACTGAGCAGGCCGTAACCGATTTCGATCGAGAAAACATCCACGTCGATGAGCTTGCGCACGTCCTCTGAGCCGGCCGCCGCAGCGGCGGGGATGGGCGCCGCACCCGCCTCGCCGGGTTTGCCTGCCGGCGCTGCGCCGGCCTTCGGGGCCGGGGTCGCGGGAGCGGAGGCAAAAATGGCGTCGTGTTCCTTGAGGTTTTTCGCCGCGTAGCCCGCGAGCGCCGCGAGCAGCAGGAACGGAATCGCCGGCATGCCGGGCATCAGGCCGAAAACCGCGAGGCACCCGGCGGCGATGGCCAGCGCGCGCGGATACCGGAGGAGCTGGCCGGCGATTTGGTTGCCGAGATTGCTGTTGTCGGTGGCTCGTGTGACCAGGATACCGGCGCCAACCGAAATGATCAGGGCGGGAATTTGCGAAACCAGGCCGTCACCAATCGATAACAGGGTAAATTTTTGGAGCGCTTCGCCGAGCGACAGGTCCATCTGCAGCACGCCCACGGCGAAACCGCCGATGACATTCACCAGCGTGATGATGATGCCGGCCACCGCGTCACCGCGCACAAACTTCGAGGCACCGTCCATCGCACCGTAGAAATCCGCCTCCTTCTGTACCTTCACGCGGCGCGCCGTGGCGGTGGGTTCGTCGATGATGCCGGCATTCAGTTCCGCATCGATCGCCATCTGTTTACCGGGCAAGGCATCGAGCGTGAACCGGGCGCTCACCTCGGCGATACGACCGGCACCCTTCGTGATGACCACGAAATTGATGACCACGAGAATCAGGAAAACCACCGCACCCACCACGTAATTGCCCTGAATGACAAAGTGACCGAACGATTCGATGATTTGTCCCGCGTAACCATTGCCCAGAATCTGGCGGGTCGAGCAGATGTTCAACGCGAGCCGAAACAAGGTCAGCGTCAGGAGCATCGTGGGAAACCCGGAAAATTCCGGCGGATCCTTCACGTACAAAATCGCGAGCAACACCAACAGCGAAACGCCGATGCTCAAGGCCAGCAGCGCGTCGATCAGGAATGGCGGCACGGGCACCACGAGCATCAGCACGGTGCCGAACAACCCGAAGGCGAACAACAGATCGGCGCGCTTAAAAAGCTTGGCGAGGGTACTACTGGGCTGGGACGGTTGCATGGATTAAGCGGCGGCGGTGGTTTCGAGACGGCGGGACTTCAAGCGGTGGAAATAGTAGCGATGCGTGCGGTAAACGACGGCAAGAATGGAAGCCACAGCCTGGTAAAGTTCGGTGGGAATCGTCTCCCCCACTTCGCCCAGCGCGAACAGCATGCGCGCCACCGGTTTGTTCTCGACGGTTGGCACGCCGTGCTCGGCGGCGAGGGCCTTGATGCGCTGCGCAAACCGGTTCTCGCCCTTCGCCAGCACCACGGGCGCCTGATCGCGACCACGTTCGTAGCGTAAAGCGACCGCATAGTGGGTCGGGTTCGTGAGTACGACATCGGCGGTGGCCACGGCGGCGAGCATCTGTTTCTGCAGGAGACGACGACCAAGGCGGCGCTGCGCACTCTTCATGAGGCCGCTACCTTCCGCATTCTTACGCTCATCCTTCACTTCCTGCTTCGTCATCATGAGATCGCGGGACATCTTGAAACGCTCGTACGAATAGCCAATGGCGGCGATGACGCCGAGGGAAAGCAGCAGACGTCCAAAAAATTCCTGGGTGGCGCGCTGCAGAAATTGCGCGAGGTAGGCCACCTCGATGGGCGACGAGAACAGCGGGTCAACGGCAAGCCGCTTGGCGCCTGCCCAGAGCGCCATGCCGATTGCGACCAGCTTCATCAAATCGATCAAACCGCGCACCAGCGACGCTTTGGAGAACACGCGGGAAAATCCCGCCACGGGATTGAGATTTTCCAATTTGAAACCAAACGCCTCGGGCGAAAGCCGGAAGCCGCTTTGAATTCCGCCACCGATCACGGCGGCGATCACACACGCCAGCAACACCGGCCCCAATCCGCGACCAACCGTCAGCGAGAGATCCACCAGCATCGCCGGGATGGTCTCGGCGGTGACCTTGATTTTAGCAAAATGCGTAAATGAACCCACCGCATACTCCGCAATGTCCCTGGCTGTCGTATGCGCCGTGAATGCCAGCACGCACAACGCCGCGCCCAACAGCAGCAACACCTGCAATTCAGGTGACTTCGCGAACTGCCCGCGCTCAGCCGCCTCGGACAATTTCTTGTCTGTCGCCTGCTCGGTTTTTTGGTCTTGGTCGACGTCTGACATCGGAATCGCCCCAAGATAGCAATGGCGATGCCAGTTGCCGGGCAACACCCGTTAAAATCTGGAAAACAATCAGTTACATACGTAACAAACCCGTATTTTCCCGCCAGCTCACCGATGACAAATTCCGGCTCCCACTTCAGGAAATATTTGCCTCTCCGCCAGAGCTTTCAGTCGCGCGCGCGGCTTAAAAAGTTTTCAGCAGGCGGAGCATGTTGATCGGCATGTCGCCAAATTCCACGTAGAGATAGCGCGTGATCAGGCCGCCGGCCCCCGCGAGCAGAATAATTCCGGCAATCAGTTTCACCGAGAAACTCAGCACGAACACGTTCATCTTTGGCACCGCGCGCCCCAAAACCGAAAACGCCAGAGTCACCAGGAAGTTCAACGCGATGAAAGGCGCGGCGATCCGCAAACCGAGTTCCAGCACATGCGCCGTGGCCTCGATGAAATATTCGGGCGCATTGGCCTGGAACATGGGATGGCCGGGCGCGGCCAGCTCGAAGCTGCGGGCGAAGGCCGTGATGGCAGTCAGATGTCACACGAGTGCAAAGAAGACCAGGCCCGCAAATACCGCCAGGAAGGCGGCGAGCGGTTCGCTCGCCGGCTCCGGCACGCCCAATCCCGGCGAAGCCGTAAAACCGATTTCGGAAGTGATGATACGACCCGCCATTTCCACCGCGGCAAAGGCCAGGCGGCCGATGAATCCCATCGCCAATCCCAGCAACACCTCACCGGCCGAGGCATAGACCAAGTCCCACGTCCCGGTGGGCAAATGGGCCGGAGGCGCCACTCCTGCCACCAATGTCGCCAGGCACATGCTCAATGCGACCCGCACCGTGACCGGCAGCGGTCGTCCCGCGAGCGTGGGAATCAGCAGCACGATCCCCACGGATCGCAACAGCACCATCATCCACGTGAGCAGGTAGTCGAAGCTCATGGAACGTCGCGGATTCTGCCGGCGTCCTCAGTGTGACATCGTCCCCATCCGGGTGATGTAGGAAATCGTAAATTCAGAGAGCGAACGCAAAAGCCACGGCGTCAGCAACAGCATCGCTCCCGCCAGCGTGAGCAGCTTCGGCGCGAACGACAGCGTCGGTTCCTGCAAGCTCGTTACCGACTGTACAAGGCTCGCGATCAGACCGACAATGAGCGTGATGCCGAGAAACGGCGCCACAATGTAGAGCGCGAACATGATCGTGGTCTTGAAAATATCGACGGCGAGTTCGGGATTCATAGCGGGGAAAAACTTAACCGGTGAAACTTTGGACGAGCGACCGCACCACGAGATGCCAGCCGTCGACGAGCACGAAAAGAAGGAGTTTGAAAGGCAGCGCCACCGCAACCGGCGGCATCATCATCATGCCGAGGGCCATCAGCACCGACGACACGAGGAAGTCGATCACAAGAAACGGCAGGAACAGCAGGAAACCCATCTGAAATGACGTCTGCAGTTCGCTGACGACAAACGCCGGCACCACGACACGCATGGAAAGATCCTTCACCGCGGTCGGTCCGAAACCACCCAGCTCGAGGAAATACTCCAGATCGCGCGTGCGGGTTTGTTTCAGCATGAACTCCTTCAACGGCACGGACGCCTTGTCCAGCGCCTCCACCGAAGTCATTTTGCCCGCAAGATAGGGTTGGATGGCTTCAGTGTTCATCCGGTCGAAAACCGGCCCCATCAGGAAAAAGGTCAGAAAAAGCGAAAGCCCGACGATGATCTGATTGGACGGTGCACTCGGCACACCCAGCGCCGTGCGCACGAAACCCAGCACGATCACGATGCGCGTAAAGCTGGTCATCAGCAGCACGATTGACGGTGCCAGCGTGAGCAGCGTCATCAGGATGACGATCTGCACGGCGACACTCACGTCCCCGGTGCCCTGCTTGCCCTCGAGACCGATCGTCAGATGCAGCGGATTCGAATTCGCCGGCGCAGTTGCCGCCGTCGTCGCGGGCGCGGTTGGGGCCGCACCGGGATTGCCCGGAAGCACTGAGGTCGGATTCGGATTGCTCTGTGCCATCGCGCCCGGAGCCAGAAGGCCCAGCGCCAGGATCGTGGCGAGCGCGAGGAAAATGAAACGAAGGTTCCTCATGGCGTTTTGGCCGGAGGCGTGGAGCCGTCCAGGGATGTGAGCAATTCGATGCGTCCCGGGCAGATGCTCAGGAGAAATTTTTTGTCCTCGTAGGCGGCCACCACGAGATACTGGCGGTTGCCGAGCGATTTCGTTTCCGCGATGGCGAGCTTGCGCGCGTTCAGCGTGCCTGCCGGTGTGGCCCGGCCGCGCCAGAACAACCAGCCGCCGGCGCCGGCCAGCAAAAGAGCGACCACCAGGATGCCGCTGCCGTAGCCGGGACTGTGCGTGGCCGCAGCGGCGTCGGCGGTTTTGGCCGCCTCGGAATTACGGGGGTAAATGATCGACGCATCGCTGGCTTTTTCCTCGGCAAACGCCGTCGGAACCAGCGAGCAAGCGGTCCAGAGCGAACACGTGAGCACAAAAAGTCTCAACGTGGAGAAAATCGAAAACCGGGTCATGGGTGGGTGGGAACTGACTGAACTGACGGGAAAATCTGCGAACAAATCAGGCCAGCGGCTTCACGCTGCCGACGAGTTCGGTGATCTTGATGCCGAAGTTGTCTTCAACGACCACCACTTCGCCATAAGCCACGAGCTTTTCGTTCACATAAAGTCCAACCGGATCGCTGGCGTGCTGGTTCAGCTGCAGGACGGATCCCGGGGAGAGTTCGAGCACCTCGCGCATGGGCAGCTGGCAGGAGCCGAGCTGCACGGTGACATTCACCTTTACGTCGAGTAC
>JBEHXD010000063.1:0-15163 GCA_048498875.1 Verrucomicrobiota bacterium | reverse complement strand
ATTCGCGTACAGCCAGGGCCAGCTCAGGTATCTCGAAATCAAGAGGGCCGCCACGGCCATCACCGCGGAATAGACGGCCAGAAGGCCCAACCGACTCTCGAACCAATTTCGCCACTTGCCCAGCGGGAGCCAGATTCCGAGGGCGACTGCGCCGCACGGAAGCAGAACCAACCCAACCACGGCGAAATAAAAAACATGAAGACCGTTCATTTTCTGGTCGCAGGAACGAACTCAGCCTTGTCGATTTGACGGCGGGGGCCGGGCCGATTGCTCCGCCTCTTTCTTTTCAACTTTTTCGTGCACGAGCAACAGATACTTGTGCCAGACATTGTCCTCGTCGCCGTTCACCAACCGCTTCAGGCACCAGACCACGGGAAAGCTCGCGCCTCCTTTCCAATAAAGCGGCATGGTGCCTTCGCCCATCACGGGATGATCGCGCTCCCACCGGCCTCCGCCGGTCTCCCTCTTGACGACCTCGCCAATATAGACGCCAAACGCGAGAGCCAGCCCACGCTGCCCTTCGGTCGTCTGCCTTTTTTGATATTCCGCGTGAAGCTGGCCGAGGATCGCTTCGACCTTTTCAACCGAGGCGGGACTGTAGTCGAGGGTGATGCCGTAGGACTCCTTCGCGATCGAAACCGCCTCCTGCTGAAGCATCGCCAGAGTCTCTGGAAACGGCATTTCTGCCGTCTCCCGCGGACGCCACATCACAATCGCCACCGCAATCCCAACCACAATGACGACAGCCGGAAGGAACCACTTCATTTTCAGGTGAGCGTTTCAGGGACGCCCGCAGGAGCCCCGCTCTGCGGAACTGTCTGCGCCGCCCGATCGGGCATTTTGGTTTCTTCCCCTCTCGCAGCGGATGGCGAACGCCGTAGGCAGGGCGAACAAAACAATCCCAACCGCGCTCCAGATGGCCCCTACCGCGTCCGACCGAAAAATCGAAGGCACCGCAGCAAGGATCACCACCGTCCAAAGGACACAGCAGAGCCAAACAAACACGCGGATACCCAGCGTTCCCAACAAACCCATCCCGCCCACACCGATGCCGGCCGCGACCGGATGGAATAAGCCACGAAGTGCCATTCCCAGGGGATCCCGCCATCCCAACAGAATCAAGGCGCACCCGATTGCGACCAGTCCAATCGTGGCCAATCGAACAACGATCGGCCAAGGGAGGATTTTCAGGAGCCCATTCATTTTTAGCCAAACATCAGCGACGAGACACGGTGCGGCTGACTGAGCGCCACTCCTTCATCTTGGGATTGAAGCGATCCTCATTCGCAAGGCGGAGGGCTTGGGTCCTGATTTGCCGGGCCAGCGGGAGATCTCCCAACCGGTGCACCGCTTCAAAATACTCATAAAGCATCGTCAGCAGTTCACCTTTTCGGGTCGTTGCCTCCGCAATATTTCCGAACACGCCTTTATTCGCTTCACGCATCTCCCGCAGATACGACCGCCATACGCTTGGAATCGTGCGCTCGAACAATGATACAATTCGCTCAAGATCACCCCGATCCTCCAGCTCCGACGCCAGATCGATCACGAATTCGAGCCGGCAGCCCAGGATTCCGACAGCTGCAAACATGCCCTCCAATGCGGAAACCAGTTCATCAAACTTCTCTTCCAGGAGCCACCGCAGGTAAACTTCGTCCACTGCCGCGCGCTCATCAGCAGGCAGCCGGCGACGCCCAAGCTGTTTCGCACGCTCATCGGCAAGATGGCCGGCTTCCCGAAAAAGACGATTGTAGTCTTTGGCACCCATATTTTTTCCCTGCACCCGTTCCAGCGTTGGCGGCGGCGGACGGGAACCCGGCTTTCAAATCATTCGACTTCCACTTCAATGCCCCCAACCCATCCGGCGGCGAGGTTGTAGATCGCAGCACCAACGATCCCGAAGATGAAGCCGAGAACCGCGTACATGACGGGAAAAAGCAGGGCCATGAAAATGCCGGCTCCGAATATTCCCACCCTCTGCTCCGGCGGAGCAAACACAGAGGCGAGCATGATAAAGGGGAAGACGATCAGCCCAAACGCTCCATAGAGAACGGCAAGAATCTTGCCGGCTTGGAGTGGTCTGATTCGCCTGATTTTTCGCAACGATGGATGGGGTTCGGGTAGCATAAATTTTCTTTTGCCCGGTTTCAGTTCAGACATGAGGACCAAAGGTCCGGGCGGTCCGTGGCGTTGGGGTCGACTCTTTCATCGCCTTAGAATATCCATGATGTCCTGCCGGCCGGTAATCCCGGCCAATTGCAGCGGGGTGCCAGCGGCACATTCGATATCGAGGCGCGCGCCGGCATCAACCAGCAGTTTCACGATTTCCGTGTGTCCCTGTTCGATCGCTTCGTGCAGGGGTGTATAACCATGCTCGCCGGCCACGTCGAGTTCAGCGCCTTCCTCAATCAGGATTCGAGTGGACTCAACGTCACCTCTTAGCGCGACGACATGAAGGGGAGTTTCACCAAAGTGCCGGCCCCGCACGTTGGCAGAATTCAACGGCACACCGGAAAACTCGATCAGGTCGGACTCTTCAATTTGCCGGAGCACATTGGCCAGGCGCGGCGTCATCGATTTACCGAACGGTTAAGGTGAATCACTTCGTGGCGTCGATTACGGCGGTTGATCAGGTTTTTTGCGGTGCTGTTCATAGCCAAGATGCCGGGCGAACAGGTCGGCAATCTTTCGCGAATTAAGCCGGTCGACTGCGTCCATCGCCAGGGCCTCAAGATGTTCCGACGGATCCGTACTGCCGATACAAAGCAATGTCTCTTCATGGAACAGCTGCTCACGGCGACATTCTTCCAAAGCGTGCGTCAGTGCGGCAAAGCGGAGATCGCGGGCTTCCGCCCAAGCGGTGTCACTTGCATGGGACTCATCAGCGAGCGAGGCGAATTGGCAGGAGACTCTTTCGAACAGCCCGTCGCTCGCGGAGTCTTCCCACTCAACAAAGATATAACCAATGCCGGGATAGCCCGCCTCGCGCTCGCGCACCCACGCACGGGTACAAGCGACGTGGTAGAGGGTCCGCAGGTCGTCATCGGTGCAAAGCGCGAAACCAAACAGCTCTCCCATCGGCTGCCGTTCCTGAAGTTCTTTTACCGCCAGCCGGATCGCGGCCACCGTGTCCGAGCGAGCCTCCTTGAGCGGGTCTTTGCGCGAGAAAAACATTTTTGCTGTCAAACGCTAGAACTGCATCAAGCGCGGGCGAGCGAAGAGCAAGCTCTTCTGAAATATCGGGGATTTTGATCGGGTAAGGCTCATGCTATCGGCCGGGCCTTTTTCCCTTGTCGACAAATTGGTCGAGGAACAATCGCACCTCACGCAACACGTCCTGTTCGTTCGAGTTAAAAATGAAATGCGAAGCGTGGGCAATCCGCACCACCCGGGCTTGGGGGATGCCCCGTTCAAACGCGTCAGCCTGGGATCCCACCCGCTGGATGTCTGTGGCTTCGACTTTCGCCGCGGCGTCCGGATTCTTCGCGAGCGCCTCCGGATCTCCCAGGTCGCCGAGCGCATGGGGCACGGCGAATATCGCCAAAACCGGCACCTCGATCCTCGTATATTTCTCCAAGCCTTGATAGATTCCGGTGAGCCAAACCGGAGGATGCGGTGGGTTTGCAGGATCCATTGGGGGATCGGGAAATTCCTTGATCGCTTCGGCGTGGTCGTTCAATTCGCGCTCAAACCGTTTCACTGAAGCAAGCAATTCGGCGGTAAGCCGCTGCTGATCGGGGCGACCACCTCCGGGGGGAAGCTGCTGAAGCAACTTTTTCAGTTCAAGGGAATCGATGAGCAGATTCTGCGGGTCGCGGCTTGATTCCCCATAGAAAGCATAAGCATAGGCCGCCTCGATGTAAGCCAGACCATAAACCCGCCCGGGAGCATGGGTGCCGATCCAGCTCAGTTCCATTCCCGCCATGGAATGCCCCACCAAGGCAGCGCGCTGAATCTTCAATGCATCGAGCACCGCAATCACGTCCTGTCCGAGCCGCTCGTTGGAGTAACCGGTATCAGGCTTGCTGGAAGCGCCGAAGCCCCGCCGGGTGATGCCGACGACATGATAGTTGTCCGTCAGTTGAGGGGCAAAACTATCGAATTCGTGCGCATCCGCCCCAAGTGCGGCCAGCATCACCACGGCCGGTCCTTTACCACCCCAGTCGACTACTTCCAGTTTCACTCCGGAGTCCACCGTTACGAATTGCACCGAAGGAGACGGCCGGACCGGCGATTCCGCCGCAGGGAGGAGGCTGTTGCCGAACGCGACAGCCAAACCAAACCAAATCGCCCGACCTAGCTTGATAGTTTTGATTCTCATGGGAATTTAGCCTGGGGCCAAAGGTCAGCCGCGAGTCTGTGAAACGGTCATGACTTTCTGCCCAAACTCCTCAGTTCATGCGGCAGCCAGCGTCGGATCGTTTCGTGATGGACCGACCATGCATTCCATGCGGCTTTGGCCCACTCCCGGACCTTGGATTGGTGATCCTCCACCGACACGGCGTCCGTCACGTCCGCTACGGTGATGACGCCTCGATTCGGAGGCGGCTCCAGGTAGATGAAACGATCTTCGAGCCGCTTAACCTGCAACATCACTGCATTGGCACGCTCCGCCGGAAACCCACCATCGACAATCACACAGAGCCGGGACAGGTGTACGGCGACCGACTGGACGCACTGCGGCGACCTGTCGCCAGGATGCTGTACCGCATAGGCATCCACCGATAAGCGATGGACCGCATCGAGTCGTCGATCGGAATACTCCCGGGCCAAGATCGTTCCGAACGCCGCCCAGCACGCAGGCGACGAGGTCATGTATCGATGCGTGGGACCCTCCAACACCGGAAACCGGGCTCCGCAACCACAGCACACTGACTGCACCATCGATGTCACCGTTTTCATCGCTTAGCTTTTCCGCGGCACCGCAGTTTGGGGCTCTTCATTTCGGAGGCAAAGACGGCTGACAACCCGTGACCCAGCGAATCTCGTCCCATCCCCGTTCCCGCCAATCGCGGCGCTCCTGTTTCGTGAACCATTCTCCATGTGCGCCAAAAACAAAATCATGTCCGGTCGCCACTTTGAATCGAATCCGCAACGCACCATGCCCACGAATTTTTTTCAGTACAGAACCGACCATCGGCCGGGTTTGGAACACCGCTCCCCAAGGAATTGTCCCCACCTCCGAAGCGGAGCAAAAACGACGCCCCGATTCGTCCTGAACCAGGCTCAATACATAGGATTTGCGGTCAGCGATCTCGATTCGACGCCACATCGTTTTCTTTTGTGCCACCGTTCAGCTCATACCCTCCCCGCGAAGCGGGTGGGCGGCGGTATCCTCCGGTTGGTCGCTTCTTCATTGGTCGGCGCTAAATAAGACCCAACGGCCTTCCGCAGCCGCCCGCTGATAGAAAACAGTGACGCCGGCAAGCCACTCCCAAGTATACTCGAAATCCTGATCATCCTTCGGGCAACCATACTTTCCGGCGTCCATCGCATCATATTTCTTCCGAAATTCGTCCTTGGTGATCGGGGCCAGGGCTTTTGCGACCTCCTTCACCTCCGACGGGGTCTTCAGGGACATGATATAGTCGCCCTCCGCATAAATCGGGTCGCCGCCGATAACGGCCAGACGGAGCGGATGGGGACCGGTCGTATACGACAGATCGCCATCGCTGAGCGAACGGTGCATGGCGTCCCATGCCTTGTCGGACTGAGCGACGCGGTCCTCATGCTCGGCGAAATACTTCTCTTCGATCTCACTCTGGAGATAATCGAGACGGTCCTGTCGTCGCCAAAAGACTTCAGCTTCCGCACTTCTTCGTCTGAGAGGGAAAAGTGAACACCTAAACAGCCCATAAATTTTCAGGCGATCGTTCTCTGATCAGCCACGTGCGCTGTCGACTTCAAATCCAAACCGGGCTCCGTCGGGGCGTTGCGCGGCAAAGGCGGCGTGTCAGGCCCTTCTGTCATTTCGATACCTGTGCCGGCGGATTGGGTTCCTTACTCTTCATCCGTCAATATCCACGACCAGATCGATGACTGCGTCAGTCGAAAGCGAAGACCCACCGAAATATACTCACTTCCCACCAAACCGGCCTCACGTTTGGTGAGGGGGCCCTCTCCAAAATGTCCGGAACACAGAGCCTCCCGGATGGCCAGGTAATTTCCCAGTCCGGGTCTTTTCTTTTGCACGAAGCGAATTTGCTCAACGGTCGGATCGGATACCGGCTCGATCACGAGATCGAACAGATGCTTTCGCGAGCACCAGCCGAATCCGCGGATCCATCGCGTGTCGCCACGCAGGATGTCGCCGACACTACCCAGCGGCGGCACCGACCGCTTCCGCCCTTTTAATGTGATCGCGAACCCCATGCTTTTTCGCCCAATGTTTTGGGGGCAGCTACGTGACTGGCCCAAACGGCTGGCGCGGAGCACGCAGCAGCGCGATCCGTGACATCTGGTCGCGTTGGCTCCAGCGCCTTCCTTGTTGGTGGGTGTCCGGGAGACAGGCGAAATCGCGTGCTACTGAATACCGGCTGAGCACCAAGCATCAATATCATCGGTCTGGCGGTGGTTCGCTGAGGTGAAAGAGCCCCCAACCGTGACCATCCGGGTCGACAAAGCTGTGCGAGTACATGAATCCGAGGTCCTCCGGCTTGTCGTAAGTCGTGCCGCCCGCGGCCAGGGCCTTCGCGACGAGATCATCGACGATCTGGCGGCTCTCACAATTGAGGTTGATCAGGACTTCCACTGCCTTCGTCGTATCGCAGACCGCCTTGGGGGTAAATTCGCGGAACTTGGAATGAGTCGCCAGCATGACGGCGATCGTCTCGCTAATGACGATCATCGCGCCTGTGTCGCCGGTGACCTGCGGATTTTCAGAAAAACCAAGCGCACGAAAAAAGGCCTTCGACTTCGGCAAGTCGGCGACCGGGATGTTGAGGCATATCTGTTTGATCATGGTAGGTGGTGTTTGACCACTACTTCAACGAATGACCGGGCTCATTCCGGACAGGGGCTGGTTTTTTGCCGATGTTTCGATGTGCCACACCGCAGGCGTTGCACTGGCTGGTTCAGCCTCGTTTTACTCTGGATCGGGCTGTTCATACCTCTTTCCGGACTGGGGATCGAACAAGGCACATCCGAGGGTGCCACATGCCTCCGTGATTCGATTCGGCACTTCAGGTGCCTTCAGAAGCTCATGGCCGCAATTCACCACGATCAGATGCACGTGCTTTTCGTCTGAATGGGCGAAGCTGATCTGGAAGTAGCTGCCTTTACCTTCCCAATCGAGCTGGAAGTCCCCGTCGACAATATCGGGGAAAAAACGCCTGAGGACAGCGCGTACCCGCTCCCGGGAAAAAGCTTCAATGCCCGGCACCGGCTTGTCCGCAGACAGCAGGTCGACGATCTCGCTCCCGGTCTGCGAAAACTTCCTGGTCTGCCGCCAAAAATAGAGGTCGTAGCTCATAGTTACTTTTGGCGAACGTCAAAAGTCAGTCGCGGAGGGGCGAACTCCCGGAGTTGTCCGTACTGCTTGGTTTGGCCGTTTTTTCTTTTTTGAAACATGATCTTCGAAAACGGCTGTCATGACGCTCAACTTCGCACGCTCTTCGTCGCTGGCCTCTGTGGTAAAGGACGCCAGGATCCCGGCGATGAGATAATACTCTGATTCATTCCGTATTTTCCTCTTTTGAGGATGCCGCGAAACTGGCGTGAGTATCGCCTGCGCAACTCCGACAGTGTGACAATCCCACGAGCGGCGAAATCACGGTCGATCGCCGCAATATCACCTGGCGGAAAATCCCACGACATCTCAAGGGTGTCGCCGATCGCCAGTCCCAAACCGAGGCGCGCCCCGGACATGCCCTTCCTCTCGAACGACTCGAGAACTGCCACAGGGTGGTGCTCCGGCGGGAGAGTGCCGGAGGGCGGGAAGCGCTCTTCCCACGCGACGAAGAACGCCTTCAACGGACCATATTCGCTTTGCGTGATCTTTGGCATTTTTGCCGGACGATTCAGCTCAGCTACGAGGACCGGAGGTCCGGGTTGTTTGTGGCGTTTTGTTCGGCTCCTTGTTCAGTTTTTTCTCCAGCGTCAGGCGAACGAGAGGCCATTCTGACGCGATGATACTAAAGAGTGTCATATCACGAACACCCCGGTGCGACGACACCCGGTAGTTCCGAAGAACGCCTTCCTGATGCGCTCCGATACGTATCAGAGCCCGGCACGACTGCTCATTTTCGGCGTCGGCTCTAAATTCCACGCGAATACATCCCAATGTCTCGAATGCATGTTGGAGCATCAGATACTTGGCCGCAGTATTCACGAATGTGCGCTGCCACGGCAATGCGATCCAGGTAAACCCGATTTCGACCCGCTTGTGATCCGGCACCATCGAGTGGAATCGGGTGGTGCCGACCACGGCACCCGATCCACGCTCAATTATCACGAACGGCAGTGCTGTGCCGTCACTTTGGGCACCCAAAGCCGCGCGAACATATCTTTCCATGTCGGCTCTGGTCTGAACTTGAATCGTTGTCGCACGCCAGAGCTGCGGCTCAAGCCCGATGGCACACAACTCATCCAGGTGGGATAGCGACATCGGAATGAGCCGGATCGCCGGACCTTCCAAAGTAACAGGATTGATCAACATGCTGTTCTTTCTGCCGGACGTCTGCCGTCGGGCACGGAAGGACGCCGCCCCGCAGTTGTCTGCGGCGGTGGGATCGGCTCTGCGTTTCTCATTTTTTCGCTTCGCTCAATTCAATGCGGTGACCAAATGGATCATCGATAACTGCCCTAAGCCCCCAGGGCGAATCCTTCAGCGGTGAGACTATCCTACCGCCTTTTTCTTCAAGCTGCCGAATTACCGCCAAGGCATCGCCAACCTGGAAACCGACACGGACATGTTTGGTGGACGCTTCTTCTGAAAGCTGGGGATACAATTCAAACACCGCGGTTCCCAATTCGGCGGCATAGTGCTCCGGACCCTTGCCGTGCGCGTGCTTCGCGAACGAGAGCCCAAATGCAGAATAAAACGCCGCTGCACGCTCAAGATCAGGCACTCGGAGGACAACAAGATTTAGGGATATGCTGTTCATTTTTTCGCCGATCGATCCGGAGCACCCGGGCAGGCTTCGCCCCGTCACGTCCGAACACTGGGTTCCCGCGTCGCATGGTTTAAATGGGATTGGCTGAACCGGAATCAGGCCCGCTTTCCGGTGGTGTCCGTGAGCTTCATCATCCGGGGGCGCCGGGCAAGTCCGGGAAGTGCTAAAATGATACTTTTTGGACTGGACGGGCGGTCCGGTTTCCTCGTGGCGGACCAAGGAGTGAAGCGTAGGTTGCGAGCTTGCTCGCAACGTGGCGCGGCAAGCGCGCCACCTACGGTGAGGTCCCACGACTGGCAGCAGCGAGTAGCGGGTAATAAGTAGGTAACGAGAGTCAAAATCGGAAATGAGAGGCTGGAATCATTCGCGTCGATTCGCGTGATTAGCGGGCATGAGAGTCACGGCTCCAGCGAACTGACGTTCGCTGCTACATTATTTCGTAGGTTTTGGGGCGTTACTTCGACTTTTACGAATAGGCTGCCCGGGCGGCCCGGGTCCTGCTAATCATCAGCCAACGCCCTGCCATGGCCATTCACGCCGCCCTTCACCATAAAACCTCCTATTCGTATGACCGCCCCGTTACCTTGGGGCCACAAGTCATCCGGCTGCGCCCGGCCCCCCACTGCCGCACGCCCATCTTGAGCTATTCGCTCAAGATCGAGCCGGCAGAACACTTTCTCAACTGGCAGCAGGATCCCCACGCCAACTACCTCGCCCGCGTCGTCGCGCCGGAAAAAGTCCGCAAGTTCTCCGTGACTGTGGACTTGGTGGCGGAAATGTCCGTATACAACCCGTTCGACTTTTTTCTCGAGCCCTACGCCGAGGAATTTCCGTTTACTTACGAAAAAAAACTCGCCGTCGAACTCGCGCCTTTTCTGCGCAAACACGCGCGCAAACCAAAATTCGCCGCGCTGGTGGACTCGCTGGACACGAAAAAACAACGCTCCATCGACTACGTCGTCGCGCTGAATGCGCGCATCAACCAGCTCGTCAGCTACGTCATCCGCCTGGAACCGGGCGTGCAAACGCCGGAAAAAACCCTGACCAAAGGCAGCGGCTCGTGTCGCGATTCCGCCTGGCTTTTGGTGAACACCCTCCGCCATGCCGGCCTCGCCGCGCGCTTCGTTTCGGGCTACCTGATCCAGCTGAAATCCGACGTGAAATCCCTCGATGGTCCGTCGGGCACGGAAAAGGATTTCACCGATCTGCATGCGTGGTGCGAAGTGTTTCTTCCCGGCGCGGGCTGGATCGGCCTCGATCCCACCTCGGGCCTGCTCGCGGGCGAAGGCCACATTCCCCTCGCCTGCTCGCCCGAACCGTCGGGCGCCGCGCCGATTTCCGGCGGGGTGGACGAAGCGGAGGTCGAATTTGGTTTTGAAATGTCAGTCACGCGCGTCGCCGAAACCCCGCGCGTCACCCTGCCCTACACCGACGAACAATGGCGGCACATCGCCACGCTCGGCCACGCGATCGACGCCGATCTCGTGAAAAACGACGTGCGCCTCACGATGGGCGGCGAACCCACTTTCATCTCCCTCGACGATCCAAACGGCGCCGAGTGGAATTTCACCGCCGTCTCGCACAAGAAACGCGAACTCTCCGGCGAATTGATCAAACGCTTGCGCAAAAAATTCGCGCCGGGGTCACTGCTGCATTACGGCCAGGGCAAATGGTATCCCGGCGAGCCGCTGCCGCGTTACGCCCTGGCCGCCTACTGGCGCAAGGATGGCGTGCCGATTTGGAAAGACGATGGCCTGATCGCCGACGAAAGCAAAAACTACGGTCACGGCGCAAAAGAGGCGAAGGAACTTGCCACCCGCCTTGCCCGCACGCTCGGGGCGGATCCCGGTCATTTGATGACGGGCTACGAGGATATTTTCTACTACACGTGGAAAGAGCGGCGGCTGCCATCGAACGTCACTCCGGAAAAATCCAACATCAGGGACAAGCAGGAACGCGAACGCATCTCCCGTCTCTTCCAAGCCAATCTCGGCCAGCCCGCCGGCTACGCACTGCCACTCAAACGCGTGGAATACGGCGGCCAGCGCGGCTGGATGTCCGGTGCGTGGTTTTTGCGCGACGACGACACGCTGTGGCTGACGCCCGGCGATTCGCCGATGGGATTGCGCCTGCCGATCGATTCGATCCCGTGGGTGGCGCAGAAGGATTATCCGTGGGGCGTGATGCAGGATCCTTCGCAAAAATTCGGCGAGCTGCCCAAGGAGTTTCCTTATCGCGTCGGGCCGAAGCCTGAAGCCAGCGGCCAGCAGTTTCTGCGCACCGGTGACTCGCCGCAAACGGCCGGCCACGGTCCGGGCGAACGCCGGCAGCGGCTCGAACTGCCGCCTGAGCTCGACCCCAATCTTCCCCCCGCCCTGGGAAAAAGCGCCCCGAACGTCATTCGTACGGCGTTGTGCGTCCAACCGCGCGACGGACGCCTGCACATTTTCCTTCCGCCCGTTTCCACGACGGAAGACTACCTCGATCTAGTCGCCGGAATCGAAACGACCGCGGCCTCGATGGGCGTGCCGTTGATCATCGAGGGTGAAACCCCGCCCAAGGATCCGCGGATCAACAAACTCGCGGTCACCCCCGATCCCGGCGTGATCGAGGTGAACATGCATCCGAGCAAGACGTGGGACGAACTCGTCGACCGCACGACCACCTTGTACGAGGAAGCCCGGCAGACGCGGCTCGGCACGGAAAAATTCATGCTCGACGGACGCCACACTGGCACCGGCGGCGGCAATCATATCCTGCTCGGCGGTGAAACCCCCTCGGATTCACCAATCTTGCGCCGCCCGGATTTACTGCGATCGCTACTCACCTACTGGCAGAATCATCCCTCGCTCAGTTATCTGTTCTCCGGGCTTTTCATCGGACCCACCTCGCAGGCACCGCGCATCGACGAAGCGCGCAACGACAGCCTGTACGAACTGGAAATCGCGTTTCGCGAAATGGAAAAACAGACGGCTGGCGGCGGACCCTGCCCACCGTGGCTGGTCGACCGGTTGTTCCGTAACCTGCTCGCCGACTCGACGGGTAACACCCATCGCTCCGAATTCAGCATCGATAAGCTCTACGATCCCGGCAGCGCGACAGGCCGGCTCGGACTCGTGGAGATGCGCGCGTTCGAAATGCCGCCGCACGCGCAGATGAGCCTGGCCCAGCACCTGTTGTTGCGCGGACTCGTCAGCAAATTCTGGCAGCAGCCGTACAAAAACGATCTCGTCCGCTGGGGCACGGACATTCACGACCGGTGGATGCTGCCACATTTTTGCCAGACGGATTTTGCGGACGTCATGCGCGATCTGCAGACCGCGGGTTATCCGTTCAAGGCGGAGTGGTTCGCACCCCATTTCGAATTCAAGTTTCCCCGCATCGGCGAATTCAAGCAGCGCGACATCCAGGTCGAACTGCGCACGGCACTCGAACCGTGGCACGTGCTCGGCGAGGAAGGCACCGCCGGCGGCACGGTGCGCTACGTCGACAGCTCCCTGGAGCGCATGCAGATCAAGGCGAACGGGCTGATCGGCGATCGCTTTGCCCTTTCGGTCAACGGCCATCGCCTGCCCCTGCATCCGACCGGCACCAACGGCGAGGCCGTCGCGGGCGTGCGTTATCGGGCATGGCAGCCGCCGAATTGTTTGCAACCCACGATCGGCGTGCACGCGCCGCTGACCTTCGACCTGGTCGACACCTGGAATCAACGTTCGCTCGGCGGTTGCACGTATCACGTGGCGCATCCCGGCGGACGCAGCAATGAAACGTTCCCGGTCAACTCCTACGAGGCCGAAAGCCGGCGCCTTGCGCGTTTCATCCCCTTCGGCCACTCCCCTGCCGGCGCGCCTGTGGACCTGCCGCCCGCGCCACAACCCGGTTCACCGTTCACGTTGGATCTGCGCCACGCGTAAGGTAGGGCGGATTATCCCTAATCCGCCGTCAGGATAATCGAGGACATCATGGGGTTCGATAATGACATCGCGAGCGAACGTTCGGCGGATTAAGGATAATCCGCCCTACCTTCCAAAACCCAAACGCCAGTTCCCAGCCACAAAAAGTCACGAAAGGGCACAAAAAAAGACGTCCTTTTTCGTGAGTTTTGGTGACTTTTCGTGGCCCAAAATCCGTCCGCCTTTTCTGAAATGACCGTTGCTACCCCGGCCTGAAATAACTTATTTTTCTGGCCGCTCTCACCATGTCCATGTCGCCCTTCAGCACCCGTCCGGTCCCGTTGGGCTACACGGCGCGGGGCAATCGCTACGACGAGTGCGTGGACACTTCGGGAAAATTGCGGGCGCGCTGGGCGGATTTTTTCGAGCACCTCGGTCCCGACCCGCAAGCCAAACTCCGCGCCGCCACGGATGCCTGTCACCGTGCCATCCTCGAGCAGGACGTGAGCATGAACGTCTATCTCGGCGAGCATTCGGGCGCGCAGCCGTGGCCGCTCGACGCCGTGCCGCTGCTCATCCACTCGACGGAGTGGAAAAAAATCACCCAGGGCCTGAAGCAGCGTGCGCATCTTTTCAACGAGTTGCTGCTGGATCTTTACGGCGAACAAAAGCTGCTCCGCGAAGGACACCTTCCCGCCCAGCTGGCGATGGCCAACCCCCATTTCCTGCGCGCCTGCGCCGGCCTCGGCAAACCCGACGGCGTATTTCTGCACAGTTACGCCGTGGATCTGGCGCGTTCGCCCGACGGACAATGGTGGGTCATCGAGGACCGGCTCGACGCGCCCTCGGGCCTGGGCTACGCGCTGCAAAACCGCATCATCACGCGACAGGCGCTCCCCGACGTGTTTCACCGCGCGCCGGTGCAGCGGCTGTATCAGTTTTTTCAGGAATACCGTTCCTCGCTGGAGGCGCTTTCGCCCAATCGAGAGGGCGCGCGCATCACACTGCTTTCACCTGGTCCGGCCAACGAAACCTATTTTGAACAGGCGTACCTTTCCCGCTACCTTGGCTATGCGCTGGCCGAGGGCGAGGATCTGATCATGCGCGACGGCCAGGTTTATCTTCGGACCGTCGGCGGCCTGAAGCGCACCGACGTGCTCGTGCGGCGCGTGGACTCGGATTTCTGCGATCCGCTGGAACTCGAAAGCCGGTCGTTGCTCGGCGTACCCGGCCTCGTACAGGCGGCCCAAGGCGGACAGGTCGCACTCGCCAACCAACTCGGCGCACGCGCGCTCGAAACTCCGGCGCTGCTTGCCTTTCTCCAACCGCTCTGCCGTCGCGTGCTCGGCGAGGAGCTCGCGATGCCGAGCGCCGGCACGTGGTGGGGCGGACAGGAAGGGCCGCTCAACTACATCCTCGAGCATCTCCCCGAACTGGTCGTGAAACCGGTTTTCCAGGGCGCTGCCGCCGCGCCGCCGCGCTACGGCGCGCGCATGGGCAAGGCCGCCCGGTCGGCACTGGCCGGCGAAATCCGCGCGCAACCCTGGGCCTGGTGCGGACAGGAGCGCGTGCTGCACGGCACCACTCCCGGCTGGCACGAGGGCAACCTGAAACCGATGCCTTTCATCACCCGCTTCTTCCTCGCCTGGAAGGATGGCGATTACATCGTAATGCCCGGCGGACTCACCCGTTGTACGCCCAAGGGCGAGGATATGATCGTGTCGCTGCAACACGGCAGCCTCAGCAAGGACACATGGGTGCTGGAGGAGGGTTCGAGTCATTCCACACCCTCCCTGCCCCCGGCGCGCATCACCGAGGCGCTGCGTCATCCGGCGGCGACACCCAGCAGCATGGCGGATAATTTTTTCTGGCTCGGCCGTTACCTGGAACGGTGCAGCCAGATCGTGCGCAAGCTGGAAAAGATCGGACCGTTGATCCGCGACGAAATCGCCATGCTCGATCCCGGCGTATCCACGGATGCCTTGCGCCTGGTCCTGTTTACGCAGGATTACACCGTGCCCGCGAGTGCGACGCTTGAACAGCAAGCCGCGTTGTTGCGGCAGGTCGCCGCGGATCGCAGCAAGCCCTCAAGTCTCGCGTCCAATCTCGATTATTGTTGAACACCCCTGACACCAGCACCATGACGATATGTACGAT
>JBEHXD010000062.1:0-15254 GCA_048498875.1 Verrucomicrobiota bacterium | reverse complement strand
ATCCTGTTTGTCTTCATGACGAAATACTTGGTGGACCGATCCGGGACGGTCGTGCCGATGAGTGAGAACGAAGCGAACAAATGGTATCACCTTTTTCTGTTCGCCAATTATTTTGTCCCTACTCTGGGCGCGGTGCTTTCGGATGCTTTCTGGGGAAAGTACCGGACGATTTTCTGGCTCTCGCTCGTGTACTGTTTGGGCAGCGTCGTGCTGGCGATTGATCACACGCGGTTGGGACTGACCCTCGGTCTTTCGCTGATTGCGATTGGCTCGGGAGGAATCAAACCCTGCGTTTCAGCACATGTGGGCGATCAATTTTCGGCCGACAATCAGCATCTCCTGACCCGGGCCTTCGGGTGGTTCTATTTTTCCATTAACGCCGGATCCTCGATTTCGATGTATATCGTGCCGATTCTCCTCGCGAAGTATGGCGCGGGTTCCGCCTTTGGCCTGCCCGCGGTGCTGATGTTGGCGGCCACGTGGGTTTTCTGGATGGGACGATACAAATTCGCGCACATTCCCGCGGGCGGGCAGGCGTTTTTGCGCGAGACCTTCAGTCGCGAAGGATGGCTGGCCATCGGGCGGCTGGCGTTGATTTTCATGTTCATGATCGCATTTTGGGCGTTGTGGGACCAGAGCGGCAGCGAGTGGGTGGCCCAGGCGGATAAAATGAATCTTACGGTTTCGCTGTTTGGATTCAGTTTCACCCTGCTCTCCTCGCAGATCCAGGTCATCAACGGGATTCTTGTCGTCGCCTTTATTCCGCTGTTCCAATATGTGGTTTATCCCGCAATCAATCGCGTCTGGACCCTCACGCCGCTCCGCAAGATCGGTCTTGGCCTGGTGACCATTGGTTTGTCATTTTTTATCAGCGCGTGGATTGAGACCCAACTGGCGGCCGGCACCAAACTCAGCATCGGGTGGCAGATGCCGGCTTATGTACTGCTGACGGCGGGCGAAGTCATGGCGTCGATCACGGCTTTGGAATTCGCCTACACGCAGGCGCCAAAGCAGATGAAGTCCATCATCCAGTCGCTTTATCTGCTCGCGGTCTCGTTGGGCAATTTGTTTGCCGCCGGGGTGCATTGGATCATCGCCAATCCCGACGGATCCACCAAACTGACGGGAGCGGCTTACTACAATTTCTACGCCTGGTTTTCCTTGGGCGCAGCGGTGGTGTTCACCCTCTTCGCCCTTCGTTATCGCGAGAAAACCTATCTGCAGGAAGCTGCGCCCGCCGAGATCCGGGCGGAAAACACTGGAAATCTATGAACCGCCTTCCCATCACCAAGACGCCCAAAGTTTATGTGGGCGGAGCGTTCATCCGCTCTGAAAGCGCCCGCACGTTTGCGATCAAGGACACCGCGGGAAATTTTTATGCGAACATCCCGCAGTGCACCCGCAAGGATCTGCGCAATGCCGTGGAGGCGGCGGCCAAGGCCGGACCCGGCTGGGCGAAACGCACGGCGTACAATCGCGGCCAGATCATTTACCGGCTCGCCGAAATGCTCGAGGCCCGCGTGGCCGACATGGCGGATGCGCTGGCCATCGGAGGCGCCAGCGATGCCGGGGTCCGCGCGGAAATCGCGGCGACGATCGACCGGCTGATTCATTACGCCGGTTGGGCGGACAAGTATGAGCAACTGCTGGGCAACGTGAATCCGGTCGCGGTCCCTTATTTCAATTTCACCGTGACCGAACCCATGGGCATCGTCGGTCTGCTCGCACCGGAGGAAAAGCCGCTGCTGGCGCTGGTGTCGTTGATCGCGCCGGCGATCACCAGCGGCAACACCGTGATCGCGCTGGCGTCAACGACCCAGCCTTATCCCGCGATCGTCCTCGGGGAAATGCTCGCGACCAGCGACCTGCCGGGCGGGGTCGTGAATCTGTTGACGGGCTTTCGCAAGGAGTTGGTGCCGACCTTCGCCACCCACACCCACCTGCGGGCGATTGGAGGCGTGGCCAACGCGGACGAACGCAAACAGCTCAAACTGGGCGCGGCCGACAGCGTCAAACGCGTGCGTTTGCTCAAAGCCGAGGAGCCGCCGGACTGGTTTGGGAAAAAAGCGGAAGGGCTCTATGAAATCCGCGACTACGTGGAATTTAAAACCACGTGGCATCCCATCGGAGCCTGACATGATTCCGGGACACGAAGCCCAGCGCATCAAGGCGAAGCTGGTCATCTGGTGGATTATCTGGGCGGCGATTCTCAATGGACTCGTTGTCATTTATCTCAGCTTGGCAAGAAACCAGCCGTTGCCACCGCCGGTATCGGCGGAGTTGTTTACCAATCTCGTGGGTTTTCTCCCCCTGTTTTTGAGTATAATTGTTCGCTGGCTGGTGCTCCCTCGCTATGTAAATCCCGCCCGGGCATTGGTGATGTTTATCGTGGGACTGGCCTTGGCGGAAAGCTGCGGCTTGCTCGGAATTTTTCTCGGGGGTGGTTATCGGGACGCCCTGTTTGCACTCGGGGTGCTGGGCGTCATTCAATACGTACCGGTCTTCGCGAAACGGTTTTATGAACCGAGGCCCACCGGCTTTATCCCGAATAACTGACGCGGAACGCTACTTGTTTTGGGCGTGATCGCGTTTCTTGAGGAAGCGCGCGATTTCCCGGGCAATCGGCATGGCGGGAGCGGCACCGGGTTGCATGACCGAGAGGGCGGCCACGGCGCTGGCATAGTGAGCAGCCTCGAACGCGTTGTGTTTGAATTTCACCAGCCCGGCGGCGAATCCGCCCACGAAGGCGTCGCCTGCCCCCGTCGTGTCGACGACCTCGACGTCATGGGCGTTGATCCGCATGAAGACGTCCGGTTGCGAAACAAAGCAGCCGCGCGAGCCGAGGGTGACGATGACCACCGGTACTTCCAGGGCGCGGCACAATTGGTGAAGGGCGTCGGCCTTCAGTCCCGCGAGCGAGGACTCGGAAAATTCGCCCTGGCCGGCGAACGCAGGTGTGCGAAGCAGGGCGGCGCATTTGGGGCGGAGTTTAAGCAGGGCGACAAACTCCGCTTCATTGGGAATGAGGACTTCGGCGTAGCGGAGGACGCCGGGATCGAAACCCGCGCGCATCGGCGCCGGATTGAACACGGTGATCGCGCCATTGCGGCGGGCGGTGCGCAGCACATGGGCGACGGTGCCGTAATCGGTTTCGCCCTGGCAGACCACGACCTGCGCCGCCGAAATCAGGGCCGGCGGAATGTCGCGCGGACGCAGCCCAAAATTGGCTCCGGGAGAGACGATGATATGATTTTCCCCATTGGCGTTGACCGTGATGACCGCGACTCCGGTGGCGTGTTTCGGTTTTTCGACAAAATGGGCGTGGACGCCGGCAGCTTTGGCAAATTTATGCGCACTCGCCCCGAACGCGTCGGGACCGACCGCGCCGCAAAAAAGCGTGGGAATACCTGCGCGGGTGGCGGCGACTGCCTGGTTGAACCCCTTGCCGCCCGGGCTGGTGCGAAAATCGCCCACCACTTCATCGCCCGGGCGCGGAAATTCCTTCACGTCAAAGGCGAGATCCTGGTTAAAGCTGCCAACAATTAAAACGGAGTGCTTCACGGTGGGGTGAGGTAGCAGAAGACTTTATTGGCGATTCGCCAAGCGCAGGATGCGACGGATGTGCTTTTTCACCTTCCTCCCTCAGGGGTTCGGTATGCGATGAAGAGCGGGCCTCATGCCACTTTGCCTTTTACGCATCCCCGTTCATCAGCAGTACTGTCCGTTCATCCAGTCCCGGCTGCCATGAGGCGGCGTTTTTCCTACCGTTGAACGAGGTGAAAGAGAGCACTGTAACTTCGTTTCCGTCCGCCCCGGAGCTTGCCGCTGCGGGCGAAACCATGGTTCGCTCGCCGGCCGTGCCAAAGCCCCTGCTCGATTCCCCCGCGCAAACCCAGCGGGCCAAAGAACGCCTCTATGTTTCCTTCCAATTGGGAGGTTGGGGAACTTTTCTGGGCATGCAGCTCTATTTTTCCCGCGCATTGGCTGACGGGCTGGATCGTGGCGGACACAACCAATGTTCCACGACCTCGATTTATACACTCGTGGTCCTGCTGGGACTTTTGCTGACGCACTGTATCCGGCCGTGGATGACCCGATGGGGTTGGAAGCAGATGGGCTGGCTGGCGCTGGCGCCCCGGATCATGCTGATGGCCGCGGGACTTTCCCTGTTCTGGAGCGCGCTGGGTTACGGTTATGCCCATGTCGTCATGAGCCTGCCGCAACCGACCAAATATTCGATCGGCCAGCTGTTTTTCCTGAGCTGGCTGAATGGCACCGGATTGTTGGTGGGCTGGCAGTGCATTTACTTTTTCTATCACACCCTCGACCGGGTGCAGCGCATGCAATTTGAGCAGTTGCGGCTGGCGGCGAACGTGAAGGAGGCGGAACTGCGCGCCCTGAAATCGCAGGTGAATCCCCATTTTCTGTTCAACTCACTCAACAGCCTGCGCGCCTTGATCGATGAGGATGCCCCGCGCGCCCGCGAAGCGGTGACGCGGCTGGCCAATATTCTCCGTTATTCCCTGCAATCCGGGCAGCTCGAAACGGTGCTGCTCAGGGACGAACTGCACGCAGTGGAAGACTACCTCGCCCTGGAACAGATCCGGCATGAAGCGCGTTTGACGGTGCACTGGGACGTGGCGGACCAGGCCCGAGACCGGTCCATCCCGCCGATGTTGCTGCAAACCTTGGCGGAAAATGCGGTGAAATACGGCATTTCGACACGCCGCGAAGGAGGCGTGATTACCATTTCGGCCCGCATCGAGGAATCGGCATTGTATCTTCGTGTATCAAACCCGGGAAATCTGACTCCTCCGGCCAACGAGTCCTCGGCCAAAGCCGGCTCTTCCACCGGCGTCGGACTGCGCAATGCTTCCGAACGGTTGCAGCTGCTCTATGGCGACCGGGCCACGCTGCGATTGGTGGCGGAACCCGTGGGTTGCGTGACGGCGATGGTTACCGTTCCCTTCAACAAACTTCCGGCATGAAAGCGTTATTGATCGATGATGAAAGACTGGCCCGCGGGGAACTGCGGCGACTGCTGAAACCCCATCCGGAAATCGAAATCGTGGGCGAAGCAGTCAATGTGGTGGAAGCCCAGGAAAAGATCGGGGAATTAAAACCGGATCTCCTGTTTCTCGACATCCAGATGCCGGGCGATGACGGTTTCACTCTGCTTGAGAAACTGGAGCCGCCGTTGCCTCAGGTAATTTTTACCACGGCGTACGACGAATTTGCCGTGAAGGCTTTCGAGTTTAACGCGCTCGACTACCTGCTGAAACCGGTGGATCCGAGCCGGCTGGCGGGCGCACTGGAAAAACTCCGTGGTTATGCGCAACGAACGAATGAATCTGCCGGTGGACGGGAACGTCTGGGCCTGGATGACAAGGTTTTCGTCCGCGAGGGTGACCACTGCTGGTTTGTGGCGGTGAAAAACATCCGGCTGCTCGAATCGGAAGGAAATTACACGCGACTTTATTTTGACGATCAAAAACCGCAACTTTTCCGCTCGCTGACGGCGATGGAAGAGCGGCTGGATACGCGGCATTTCTTCCGCGCAAACCGCAAGCAGGTGATCAACCTCGCCTGGGTCGAAGACATCGAGCCCTGGTTTAGTGGTGGGCTTCTGGTGAGATTGAAAGGTGGACCCAAAGTCGAACTCTCGCGGCGGCAGGCGCAGGATTTTCGCGATCGGATGAGTCTTTAACCCCCTGCTTCGCGTTGCCGATTTCCATGAAAGAAAAATCCCCTGGTTTTGTTTTCTCCCCGGCCGGAATCGCCGTTGGTATCGGCGTGGCGGTCGCCCTCGGCGTGTCCAGCGGCTGGGGCGTGGGCATCGGAGTCGGTTTGGCGATCATGCTCGCCCTGAGTTTGATTCCTCGCGCGCGAAACTAAGTTTTGCGTTCCCATCATGATTGAAGCGAAACACCTGACCAAGACGTTCAAGGACAAGAAGCGCGGAGTTATCACCGCAGTGAGTGATGTGTCCTTTACCTGTCATCCCGGCCGGATCTACGGACTGTTGGGCGCAAATGGCGCAGGCAAGACCACGGCGCTTCGCATGCTCGCCACGCTGCTCCAACCCACGAGCGGTTCGGCGACGCTGCTCGGCCATGATGTGGTCGCCGATGCGCGGAATGTCCGGGCTAATGTCGGATTCCTGGCGGCGAGTACTGCGCTGTACGGGCGGCTCACGGCGCGCGAAATGATCCGCTATTTCGGCCAGCTCAACGGGCTGAGTGATGCGGACATTCGCGAGCGTACCCAACGGCTTGCCGACCAGTTGGAGATGCACGAATTTCTCGACCGCCGCTGCGAAAAATTCTCCACCGGGATGAAACAGAAAACCTCGATCGCCCGGACTTTGATCCACGACCCGGCGGTAATGATTTTCGATGAGCCGACCCTGGGACTTGATGTGATGGCGGCGCGGGCGATTGTCCGTTTCGTGCGCACGTGTCGCGACAGCGGGAAGACGGTGATTTATTCCACGCATATCATGAGTGAAGTTGAAAAACTCTGCGACCGGGTCGGCATCATTCACAACGGACGGCTGCTGGCGGAGGGCACGCTGGACGAGTTGCGATTGCAGCATGGCCAGCACGACATGGAGGAGATTTTCGTGAAGGTCGTGGGCGGGGAGGGCGGAGCATGAACTGGAGAAACATCCTCACGGTTTATCTTAAGGATCTGAAGGATTCGCTTCGTGACCGCCGGGCGATTATTTCCATCGTGGTGATTCCCACCGTGGTGATGCCAGCCCTCTTTTTTGGCTTGGGCAAGATTGCCGCCGGGGTGATTTCCAAAGCGAAACAGGAGACGCCGTCGATCGCGATTCTCGGGGGCGGGGATTCCCCCGGTGTGGTCACGGCCATCAAGGATTCGAAGAAATGGCGGGCCGTGGAGACACCGGCGGATTGGAAGCAGCAGGTGTCGGACAAGAAAATCCGGGCCGTCGTGCAGATCCCCGCCGGGTTCGAGAAAAAGTTAAAGGGTGGCGAGCTCGAGCCGGTGATAATCTACAACTACGAGGGCGAACTGAAGTCGGGCATCGCATCGGGGGAACTGGAAAAATATTTCCGCGAGCTTCGCGACCGGACCGTGAAGGAGCGGCTGGCCGAACGGTCGCTGCCTGAAACATTGATTCGACCTTTTGAAGTGAAACGGGAGAACGTTGCTCCTCCCGAAAAAGTGGGCGGCAACTTTTTTGGCGGCATCGTTCCCTACGTGATCATTTTGCTTTGTTTCACCGGGGCGATGTACCCGGCCATCGACCTGACTGCCGGTGAAAAGGAGCGCGGCACGATGGAAACGCTGTTGTGCAGTCCGGCGTCGCGGCTTGATCTGGTGTTGGGAAAATTCCTGGTGGTGATGACCGGCTCGCTGGCGGCGATGATGTTTTCGCTGGTTTCCATGGGGGTAAGTGCGGCGGGGGCCGGAGTGCTTTTCATGAATCGAGCCGGAAGTAATGTGGCGGCCGCGACCCAGCAGGCGCATGCGGCTGGTACCATACCCACCATAGATCCGTTGGGTTTGATTGGGGTGGTCGCGATGGTGTTGCCGGTGGCGATCCTGTTTTCCGCGGTGTTGTTCACGGTCGCGCTTTTTGCCAAAAGCCACAAGGAAGCGCAGAGCTATGCGAGTCCGCTGATCGTATTTGTGATCATGCCGGCGGTGATGGGGATGCTGCCAGGCATCGACCTCAACCTGCGACTGGCACTGGTGCCGATTCTGAACCTGTCGCTCGTGTGCAAGGAAATGCTCTCGGGTGTGTGGCACTGGAACTACATCGCACTGATTTTTGCTTCGTCGTGTGTCTATGCCGCGCTCGCACTCGGGCTGGCGGTGAAGATGTTCAATCGCGAGGACGTAATTTTCCGCGCATAAACCGCGCGCAAGTCGGGAAACCAGTACAATAAATCGTAAAACCGGTTGTTGCCTTGGTAAACCCGGCGTAAATGGGGTGTCCCCCTCTAGGCAGCGGAGAAGTTCCCTGTTACTGTGTCGTCATTCCCCGTACGACCATGACAAATTCACACGACAGCCAGGAAGCGGCCCATCTCGAAAAACTCCGGGTGCAAATTTCCAACGACATTGAGGACATGCAGCAGAAGGAGACGAGCCTGCGTGAATACGAACAACGTCTGCGTCTGCTGGTTGAGCACACGCAGAACAGCCGGCCACCGCAAACGGCCAACCAGTTTTATTCGAACACCGCCCCGACCACCGCGAACATCGACGCCGAGTGGGAGAAATACCGCCGGGCTCACGCGTTGCTGGAAGCGGCCCGCCGCGGTTTGTGCGATGACCGTCTCGCGATCAAGGAACGGGAGGAAAAAGTTTTGATGCGCGAAGAGGAACTGGTTCGCCGTGAAGCGGCCGTGGTGGCCCGCGAACAGGAACTCGAAGCCGCCGCCCTGGCGCGCGTGGCTGAGCCGCCGGCGCCCGTCGCCCCGGTTAAGCCCAAGACCTCCTTTACCTCCGCGCCCTTCCTTGCAGCCCGCAATTTGATCATGCGTAACAGCAGCGGCAGCTGATGCGGCGTTTTTCCGAAACGGTTTTCATCAGGACTCCCTGGTAGGATTAATTTGGTATTTCGAGCCCGGCCAGAAATGGCCGGGCTTTTTTATGACTCCTTCGGCTAATACAGAACGACGCAATTCGCGCTTGCGCGCAGGCGGCAAACCGTCCATCGGTTTTTCCGTGATCAATTCCTCCTGCCTTAAAAACGTTCGTCCGGCCGCCATTATGGCTGCGGATAAACGCGCATGGCGCAAACCGCCGGCTCGGCATCGATGGAATCACGCGATTAACGCGTAAGCGGCCAGACCGCTGATAAAACAAATCCCATCCCACGCCGAGCCCGACTCATCCGAGTCGGGTTTTTTATTTTCCCCCAACCAAAACCGTCAGTCCTCCCAAACCGTCACATGTCCTCCCTCGCCACCCTCCCGGTCCAGCAAATGGAACTGCCCGTCGTGTCGTTCTTCGGACGCACGCTCGATGAATACTGCCGCTTTTTCGCCCTCGAGCCCTACAAACTCCGGGGCAAGGCCGTGCTCGATGTCGCTGCGGGACCTTCTTCCTTCACGGCGGAAGCCGTCGGGCGTGGCATTGACGCGGTGGCGGTGGATCCGCAATACGACCGGAACCACGAGGAGCTCTCACTCCAGGTCAGGCAGGATTATCAGCGCATGTTTGCGCAAATGCGTTCGAAGCCCGGCCTGTTCCGGCTGAAGACATTTTCGTCGTTTGCCGCGGCGGAAACCGACCGGCGGAACGCGGCCCAACGGTTTCTCGCGGACTATGAGGCCAACGAACGTCACGGCCGGTATATTCGCGCCGCCCTGCCACTGCTGCCCTTTCTTGACGGGGCGTTCGATCTCGTGCTCTGCGCGCACCTGTTGTTCATCTACGCGCAACGGTTCGATTTTGAATGGCACGTGGAAGCCTGCGCGGAACTGGCGCGGGTGAGCAGCGGCGAAGTGCGCATCCACCCGGTCTGCGGTGCGGATGGCCGTCCGTATGCCGAACTCGAGCGGTTGAGAAGCGAGCTGCTCGCGCGCGGCGTGCACAGTTCGGTCGTGCCGGTGAACTACGAATTCTTCGTGGGCAGCACGAGCATGCTCGTGTTGAGATCCGGATAGCAGATTGGGATGGGGTGGATCGGTTTCCTCCCCATCCTTAAAATTGGTTCAGGCTTTTTCCAATGCCGCCAGTTTTTCGGCAGCGACTTCCCAGGCTTTGGTCGCGGTCGCAAGCTGGTCGACAATGGCGCTGAGCTCGCGATTCAAGTGCTGAGCCTTGCCCGGGGAATTGTAGGTTTCGGGTGCTTCCAGCGCGGCGGTGAGCTCGTTTTGTTTGGTTTCCAACTGGGAAACTTTCTCCTCGAGATGTCCCACCTCGGTGCGGAGTTTTTTGATTTCGCCGGGATTCGGCTTGGCCGCGGGGGCGGACGATTTTGGCGCCGGTGCACTCGCCGTCTGTTTTGGACGCGCATCGGTGAACCCGGCGGTCAACGCGGCGCGCGCATTTGAGGCCTTGGACTTTTCGAGATAATAGTCGTAGTTGCCGGCGTAAGGCGTGAGGCGGCCGGAGTGCACATGCAGCACGGTCTGCGCGAGCGTGCGGATGAAATAGACGTCGTGGCTGATGAAGATCAGCGTGCCTTCATAATTCTTGAGCGCATTGACGAGGGCGTCGATCGACGGGATGTCGAGGTGCGTCGTCGGCTCGTCCATCAGCAACAGGTTGGGCGGGTTGACGAGCAGGCGGGCGAGCGCGAGGCGGGATTTTTCGCCGCCGGAGAGCACCGAGGCTTTTTTGAAGACGTCGTCCTTGCGGAAAAGGAAGCCGCCGAGTACGGCGCGGGCCTGTTGTTCGGTGAGCTGGTTTTCGTTTGTGCGCAGCTCCATCACGTTTTCGAGCACCGTGAGGTCGAGCTTTACGTTGTCGCCGCGGTTCTGCGCGAAATAGCCGGGGACGACATTGCTGCCGAGGTCGCGCACGCCACCCTGGATCGGCACCACGTCGGCGAGAATTTTCAGCAGCGTGGACTTGCCCGCGCCGTTGGGACCGACGAGGACCATCTTCTGTCCGCGTTCGGCTTCGAAGTTCAAGTCGCGATAGACGACATGATCGCCGTAAGCCTGCTGGACATTCTCCAGATTGATGACCTTGAGCCCGGAGCGCGGCGGCTGGGGGAAGCGGAAATTGATCTTCTTGAGATCTTCCCATGGTTCCTCGACGGCGACTTCGCGGAGGCGTTCGATTTGTTTTTCCTTCGATTTGGCGCGCGATGCCATCGAGGCCTTGGCGCCGAAACGGTCGACGAATTTCTGCAGGTGGGCGATCTCGCGCTGCTGGTTCTTGAAAAGTGCGGCCTGCTGTTCCTTGCGTGCATCCTTTTCGGCGAGGTAGTCGTCGTAGTTGCCGGTGTATTTGTTGAGCGTGCCGCTTTTCAGTTCGAGGATGCCGTTGCAGAGCGTGTTGAGAAATTCGCGGTCGTGGGAAATGATCACCAGCCCGCCAGGATAGCGCGTCAGGTAATCCTGGAACCAGAGCAGTGCTTCGAGATCGAGGTGGTTGGTCGGCTCGTCGAGCATGAGCAACGCCGGTTCGCTCACCAGCAGGCGGGCGAGGTGGGCGCGCATGACCCAGCCGCCGGAGAAGGACTTGGCCTGCTTGTCGTGATCGGTTTCGCGAAAGCCGAGGCCGGCGAGGATCTTTTTGGCGCGCGGTTCGAGCGTCCAGTCGATGTCGTAGTCGTCATCGTTTTCCGGGGCGAGTTTCTTGCCGCTGGTGGCGATGTGGAGAATGGTTTCGTCGCCCACCGGCGCGCTTTCCTGGGGAAGAAAGCCGAAGTCCGCGCCGCGTTCCCACTCAATGGTGCCCTCATCGGCCTGCTCCTCGCCCAGGATCAGGTTGAACAACGTGGACTTGCCCGCGCCGTTGGGACCTACGAGGCCGAAGCGATCCGTACGGGCAATAAACAGCGACACCTCGGAAAACAGTTCCCGGGTACCGTAGGACTTGGCGACATCAGCGAGCGTTAACATGGCGGATTGGTGAGCAAGCCGGGTTGGGGCGCGGTCGTCAATTGCTTTGCTGGAACCTCCCCGGGACGTGAATTTCCGCTGGCGGCGGACGTCCGGTTGGCTGTGATTAAGGCTTATGCCGAATCGTCTTGCCGGTGAAAAATCGCCCTATCTCCGTCAGCACGCGGATAATCCCGTGGATTGGTACCCGTGGGGCGAAGAGGCGTTGGCGAAGGCGCGGACGGAGCAGAAGCCGATTTTCCTAAGCATCGGTTATTCCACCTGTCACTGGTGCCATGTGATGGCGCATGAGTCATTTGAAAACGCGACAGTCGCAGAGGTGCTCAACCGCGACTTCGTGCCGGTGAAGGTCGATCGCGAGGAACGTCCTGATCTTGACCGGGTTTATATGACTTACGTTCAGCAGACCACTGGACACGGCGGCTGGCCAATGAGCGTTTGGCTCACACCGGAGGGAAAACCGTTTTACGGTGGTACCTATTTCGCGCCGGACGACCGGCACGGGCGGCCCGGTTTTGTGCCGGTGTTGAATGCGATCACCCGGCACTGGCAGGACGATCGCGAAAAGATCAGCGCGGGAGCAGAAGAGGTGGTGCAGGCCTTGCGGCGTTATGCGGCGGAAGGAGGACCGGCTGAAATTTCCGATACGACTGCGCCGAAGGCACAACCCTTGCATGAGGCGGCGGGTGACGCGTTTGAAAAATGCTATCACTATTTCTACGAAACCTACGATGAGCAGTGGGGCGGATTTGGGGGTGCGCCCAAGTTTCCGCGGGCATCGGTGATCAACTTTCTTTTCCGCATCGCGGCGTTGCAGGGAATTCAATCGGAGCTGGGATCATCGGCAGTCGCGATGGCGGAGCGTACGCTGCAGCGCATGGCTGAGGGCGGGTTGCACGACCATGTCGGTGGCGGCTTTCACCGGTACTCGGTCGACGAGCGGTGGTTTGTCCCGCATTTCGAAAAAATGCTCTATGATCAGGCGCAGATAGCATTGAACTATCTTGAGGCGAAACAGGCCGGCGGGCGTGAGGTGTTTGCGTGGCTGGCGCGGGATATTTTCGATTATGTGCGGCGCGATCTTACCGGGCCTCATGGCGGATTTTATTCCGCCGAGGATGCCGATTCGCCAACGGTGGCGGGAAGCAGTCAGGAAGAGGGAGCCGGAAAACAGGGTCACGCGGAAGGTGCCTTTTACGTATGGAGCAAAGATGAGATCGATGACGTGCTCGGGGCCGATGCCGGTTTCTTCTGCGCGCATTACGGGATAAAATCCGGGGGAAATGTGGAGCAGGATCCGCAGGCGGAATTCACGGGGAAAAACGTGTTGATGCAGCGGCAGTCCCTGCTGGTGACGGCACGTGAGTTTAACTTGGAGATCGAGACGGCCAGCCAGAAACTCCTTGCGGCGCTGCGAAAGCTGCGCGGGGTGCGGGTCCGGCGCCCGCGTCCCCACCTCGATGACAAGGTAATCACGGCGTGGAATGGTCTGATGATTTCAGCCTTGGCCAAAGCCCACCAGATCCTCGGTGACGAGAAAATCGGAGACGATACCACGGGTGACATTCGCAGCACCTATCTCGCGTTGGCCACACGAGCGGCGGAATTTATTGAGCGGGAACTGTTCGATGCAAAAAGAGGGGTGCTCTATCGCAGCTGGCGCGACGGGCGCAGTGAGATCGAGGGCTTTGCGGAGGACTATGCTTATCTGATCCAGGCGCTGCTCGACCTTTATGAGGCAGGATTCGACATCCGCTGGCTGCAGTGGGCGGTGAAACTTCAGGAGAAAATGGATGAGGTTTTCTGGGACACGGCCGATGGCGGCTACTTTAACTCCCGCGCCGACGACAGCACCGTTATCGTGCGGTTGAAGGAGGATTACGATGGCGCCGAACCGGCGGCGAATTCGATCGCACTGCCGAATCTGATGCGCTTGGACGCCATGATTGGATTGAAAGGCAGCCGTGAAAAAGCGCTGAGGATCATTGGGGCGATGGAACGCCAATGGAGGCGCGCCCCCCAGGCGCTGCCTCAATTACTTTGTGGATTCGAGCTGGCCCTGACGGAACCGCGCACGGTGGTAGTGGCGGGGGATCCCGCTTCGCCTGATTTCAAAGCGCTCGTGGCGGTCGTCCATGAGCGGCTCTCGTTGCGTCGATCGCTTCTCTGTGTTGGGGGAGCCAACGGGGATACAAACCCCCGGCAGTGGCTCGCTGCCTATCGTAGTTATCTCGCTGATTTAAAACCGGTAAATGGACGCGCCACCGCTTTCGCCTGCGAAAACTTTACCTGCAAGGCGCCGGCGAGCGATCCCGATACGTTGCGCCGGGTTTTGATGGAAGGGTAGTTGTTGGAGCCCACGTGCCGGAATGGCGCTTTCTTCACAGGAGGAAAACTAGGGTTTTTCCCGTTTCACGGCGGCTTGAGTAATAAGCTTTTGCGACGATTATAGGGATTCCTCACGTGTCCCGCCCCATCCAGATTTCGGATTCCACCTGGCTGCGTTTGACCGGTTTTGTCGTCATCGCGGTGGGATTCGCCGCCGTGGTTGGTTTGCTGGCAAATGTGCAAATTCTGACGACCCTGTTGCCCTCGGGGGCGCCGCTCGTGATGAACACCGCGATCTGCCTTATGATGAGCGGAGCCGGGTTGGTGGCGTTGTCGAGGCAGATGGTCCGTGTGGCGGTGGTTTGCGGTTCGCTGGTCGTTTTGATTGCGGGGCTCGTGCTCGTGCAGTTTTTCTTCAATGGGTCGCTTGGCATCGACGAACTTTTTTGGAAGCACCAATTTGTCACGCCCGGCACCGAACCCGGACGAATGGCCCCAACGGCGGCGGTCGCGTTTGTGATGGTGGGTTGCTCGCTTTTTCTGCGGGCGAAAGGGTGGACGCGGCACTGGCTGATGCCGGTGATGGGAGGAGCGATTTTGACGATGGCGGTGCTCCCCTTCGTGACGTTTTTCTCGCTGCACTTTTTTTCCGACAGCCATTCCGGTTATCGCGGGATGGCGCTTCCCACCGTGGGATGCCTGTTGCTGCTGGCCGCCGCCATCCTGCGCCGGAGCCGCTCGGTTTCCGGGGAGGACGCACCGGCACTTTCCTTTCTCGCCGCGGCCCTGGGCATGTTGATTTCGATCGGGGTGGTATTGGTGCAGAAAAACACCGAGTTGATCGAAGCGAACCGGCTGGTGACCCACACGTACGAAGTTCGCGGCAACATCGATACGTTTGTCGCGGAGATTGCCCGCCTGGAATCGGCGGGTCGGGCCTTTGCGCTGACGGGAGAAGAATCCTTTCGCACCCGTGCGCTCCACCATCGGGAGGAAGCGACTCGTCAATTGCAGGTTTTGCAGCGTTTGGTGGCGGACAACCCGGCACAGCTCACGCGCATCGTTTCACTTGTCGGACTTAGCGAAAAGAAGTATGCCTTGGTGGCAAAATTAGTTGAGTTGAGAAAAACGGAAGGACTGGATGCGGCGTCCCGGTTTCTGGCCACGCTGCCCATTTCCGTGACCAGCGCGCTGGTGAATCTCGCGGATGAGATCAAGCTGGAGGAAGACCGTCTGCTGGCCGATCGAACTCGATTGCGGATGGAGGTCGCACGTGATGCGCGGACCCTGGAGGCGCTTGGCAGTTTGATTGCACTGGGCCTGATGGGAGCGGCGGTTCGCGGCGAGCCGGACGAGGTGCGGCGCGGC
>JBEHXD010000061.1:0-15287 GCA_048498875.1 Verrucomicrobiota bacterium | reverse complement strand
AAGTAGGGGCGGCCCACGTTTGGATTGGCGGTACCGTCAGCATAGGTGGCATTGATATCAATGTTGATATTATAATTTTCGCCAGCCATGAACTGCTCAGCCCCAGAAACGAAGTCCTGGTGATCGAAGGCTAACTGGAAAGCGAGACGGTCATTGAAGAAGGTTTGTTCAAGGGCGACGTTAAGCGCGTGCCACTTCTGCCATTCTTTCTTGTTTGGACCATCGCCCAGTTGCTTGTAGAAGTTGAAAATGCTCGGATCCTGGAGGACGGTGTTCGCGTAATAAATTGCTCCGGGAATCGCGCCACCGGGGACTCCATTCGTACCCAAGTTCGAGTTCGGATAATACGCGGTATTCATCGGAATACCCAGCGGGAGGAAATTTGAGTTCGCTGCTCCGCCGAAACCAGTGAATCCCAATCCGGTGTTCACACCCGCCGTGATCGTCTTGATTGGCGTACCACCAGGACTGGTGGGAGTCGCGACCGTGTTGAGGTTCTTCGGCGTTACCTCGTAGTAGTTGATGATGTCCGGCCAATAGGAGCGGGCCTGATTGGAGAGACCAAGGGCATTAACCAAATTGCCACCCTTACCCGCGGCGAAGGTGCCGAACGGAGTTACTTGAGCAGGATTGAATTGGTTGATGATAATTTTGTTGTAGCCAGGATTGCCGTACTGATCGGCCGTGGTCCCGAACCAACGGGTGATACTGTCGCCAGGCGGAATGGCGCGCGGATTGTTCGAGTGAACCTTGCCGTCTTCATACTTCACCTTGATCGAGGTATGATTGCTTTCACCGAACAGCTTGGGATCGAAACGAAGTGCCCCGTAGAAGCGATCGGTGTTGTTGAACGCCGGCTTCTGTTCGTACTTTTCGTCGTCCTTCAAGGCCGCCACGCGAATGGCGAGAACGCCCTTCACGAGCTCTTGATTCAGACTGATCGAATTGCGGAGTGAACCGTATTGGTCGACGCGATTCTCGTAGTTGTAAGCGTTCTTGAACGCCGCGTCATTGACGCTGGTGTTGATGATACCGGCCGGGCTACCGACACCGAAAAGAATCGAATTCGGTCCGCGCTGCAGATCGACACGACCCACGTTGAATCCATCCCACGGAATGTCCGTCAGGAAGTAGTCGCGGGTGTTGTCCGCCGAATCCAGACCGCGAACGCGGGTGCTGGATGTAATCGTGTTTTCCTGGTAGATGCCACCGCCGGCGACCCCAGAGAAGTTACCACGGATACCACCGACTTCGGTGCTAGGCGTATAAATGAGGAGGTCAGCGCTGTTCTTGGCGCCCGTGTCCTTCAGGAACTGGGCCGTCACAACGGAAATAGCCGAAGCCACGTCCTTCAACTCGGTACGAACGCGCGTACCAGCAAGCGTGTCCTTGGCCGTGTAACCTTGGTCCTCAGAGGCCTCGACGACGAAGGGGGACAATACAATCGTCTCCTCATCGGCCGGCTTGGCGGCTGGGGCAGCACCTGCTGCAGTGGTTTGCGCCGACAGGCGCCCCACGGTAATTAGACACAACGCGGAAGAGAGCGCGAACGCTCCCGCACGCGAATACAATCGATTCATTTGGTCGTTAGGGTTAGGGGGGTGTATTGGCCGACCGCCCCCACAAGGGACCGGTCGTACTGAAATTCCGGCGTTAATCCGGTTTAACAGTATCGCTACTATAGGAAATCGGTTTCCCTACGTGAATGAGTTCGATTGCTCACGAATTGAGAAATTTTGCGCGCCACTTTTAATTGCTTTCACCCTCAACTTCACGGAATAAGGCCCATTCCCTAGGGGTTCATTGAGCAACCTTGGATTGCATTTTTTTGCGGTAGGTACCGGGGGAATCCCCCGTCAGGCGCTTAAAAAGCACGCACATGTACTCGACATGCTCAAATCCGGTTAATTCCGCGATTTTTTTGAGCGGAAAATCGGTTTCAAAGAGCAACTGCCTGATTTTATCCACTTGCACGCGACGGATTTCAGCTTGCGGAGAGCGTCCCAAATAGTGCCGGAATTTCTTCTCCAGCTGGCTCCGGGAGGCATAGGCGTGCTTGATCACTTCATCGACCGATATCCCATGGCAGGCTTTTTCCCGGATGAAACTCAGGGCCGTTGCCACATTTCGGTCGTCAATCGCCAAAACGTCAGTTGAAGGCCGCGTGACCACACCCACCGGCTCGATTCGTTGATCGTAGCTTTTGGGACGCCGGCCCGCCAGCATGTCGGCCAGCACCTCCGCCGCCCGATACCCGGATTGAAAGGCATTCGGGGCCACGCTCGATAACGGGGGATAAGTCATTTCACAGCGAATGGGGTCGTTGTTGACGCCCAATACCGCCACTTCCTCGGGAACGAGGATATTGCTAAGCTGAGCCGCACTGACGATCTGCTGAGCCCGCAGGTCCATACAGGCCATCACTCCGGCCGGTTTGGGCAGCCGTTTCAGCCAGCCAGCCAGCGACGTGATCTGCTCCACGTCCCAAACAGGCGTGAGATCTCCGGGATAATTGACGTCGAACACGTCGCACTCGCGTCCGGCCAGTCGCAGCGCCTCGACAAAACCATCGCGTCGCTCACAGGACCACCCGTCGTTGGAAAAACCGGCGAATCCGAAATGTTGGTGTCCCCGTTCCAGAAAATGCTCCGCGCCCAAATGACCAAGACCGATATTATCCGGACGAATCTTTGGCACCCCCGGATAAGGTTCTACATCGTTCAAATCCACTAATGGAATTTTTAATTCCGCACAGACCTGAACCAACCCAGGTGTCGTGTGCCGGCTGATCACTCCGTGCCACTTCTTGCTGCGCAGCCAGTGCGGTTCGGTTTCGGCCCGGGCCTGATCATCATGAAACGCAGCCCACAGTTGATGGGTTAGCTCGTAATGCACGATCCCCTTGAGCATGGAAATGCTCTCCTCGAAACGGGTCAGGAAAACGAGCAACACTTGAGGTCTCACCCTGCCGAAAGTGCCAAGCTTCCCTCATCTGGCAAGCTGGCATACGCCTTATGCCGCGAGGTCAAAAATGGGGTCTGATTTGGACAAAAAAACTCAATCCTCACAAAAAACGCCGGTTGGCACCATTTCCAATGGCAACTCCCCGCCGTTTTCTGCCTTTAAAGCCGACCTGTACCACCCCCTGCTCGCCCGCATTCATTCCTGTCCGCCGCCGAATCCGGAGGCTATCCGGATTACATCAATAGGTATCACCCAACGAGCGATGGGTTAACGCGGAAGCGATCTTGGAAGCGCTCAATGCGCGATCCAACTCAATTTCCACCGTTTTGGGCTCGTTGGGAAACAACTCGAAATAATTGTCGCTGCTGCGATGGCCGAGTTTCGCCAGCTCAAAGGCAAACCGATGCTGGAATTCCGATGACGTAAAGGTGATCCTCGCATTCCTGGAACCCGTGAGTTCGACCGCCACTTTTGTGCGGGATTTCGGCAACGAGATAAACCGGGGAGGAGTAAAAAACACGGAATCTTCGCTGACGCAGCGTCCGTTCAGATCGAGGGCAATCCGCAGATACACACAATCCCGCGTGTGTTTTGCGAGGTGCCTGGTGAAGTCGACCGTCTTTTGATTCACGCTTTCGCCGTGGCGCAAGGCCACCGCCTTGCGCCCGCTGGACAAAATCCTCCCATCGATATGAAAAAGATCCCAGCGGAGGACACCACGGGCAGGCGCCGGCCGGTCATAGACCGTGTGCAGATGAACCTCTCCTACATTCGAGCGGCGGTAATTCCCGATAATCGTGGTCTCGTCGCCCGGCACGTGCGCGCTGACCAGAGCCGGGGCAAAAAATCTCCGCGCCACATGATGGAGCGCCCGCCACCGGCCGGTAAATTCGATCGAGCTCCACGAAGCCACCGGCCAGCAGTCATTAAGCTGCCAATAAAGAGCGCCCATGCAGTGAGGCATCAGCCGCCGGTAGTGTTCCACTCCGACCTGCATGCAGTAGGCCTGGTTGAGCTGGGAGAGATAGATCAGGTCTTCCTGCGACTTGGGAAACCGATAGCGGCGGGACACGTAATCGAGGATGATCTGATTGCCCGCGCGATTTTTCTGATGGTTTTCCATCGAAGCCCCGAAGACGTTCGCGTCGTCGGGCGGACAAAACGTCGCCTGCGTTTCCGGTGAACTATAACTCTGCATGCCGAACTCCGAACAAAACCGGAACCGCCATTTCTCGTAATCCTTCACCGGATTCCGCGAATGCCACACGTCCCAGAAATGCGTGTCGCCGCGTTTTTCACCCGCGGGATGTTTGTGATCGCCGTCCGTCCGGTAAGGCGAGGATGGCCAGTAATCCGTGATCCCATCGTGCCGCGCCACGACCGTGGGCAACAACCGGTGAAACAAGGCGTCGTAATTTCTCCGGAGCGCGGGCTGCTTCAGCAATTCTCCGTTCAATGATTCGATTTCATTGTTGCCACACCACAGGGCGAGGCAGGCGCGGTGCCGGATTCGCCGCACCTGCTGCGCCGCCTCCGTCTGCACGCTTTGGAAAAATGCCGCGTCGCCCGGATAAATCGCGCAAGCGAACATGAAATCCTGCCACACCATCAAGCCGAGCTCGTCGCACAAATCATAAAATGACTCGCTCTCGTAGATGCCGCCGCCCCAGACGCGAATCATGTTCATGTTCGCGTCCGTCGCGCTGCGCAGATCCCGGGCGTACTGTTCGCGCGTCAATCCGGCGACAAAGCTGTGAGCCGGAATCCAATTGGCGCCTTTCGCAAAAACCGGCCGGCCGTTAACGACAAACTGAAAGACCTCCCCATCGGCGTCTGCATGCCGATCGAGGGCGATGGTTCGCAATCCGATCCGGCGCATCCAGCGTCCCAAGCTGGTGCCGTTCGCATGCAGAATCTCGATTTCCAGCGTGTAGAGCGGCTGTGCGCCCTGTCCGGCGGGCCACCACAATTGGGGATGCTCAATCCGGATCTTGGTTCCCGTGCCCTCCGCAACAACAATACTGTTCAGCGTAAGACGATGATGGCACGAAATGCCGGTTTCGCGTTGCGCCAGCTCCGGCGATAACCGGAGGGTCACACTGCCATCGGTCGCGTGCTGCTGCGTGATATGGACGCTCTCAAGCCGATTGTGACTCCACGCTTCAAGTTGAAGATCACGCCAGATTCCGGCGGTGACAAATCGCGGACCCCAGTCCCAGCCAAACTGGCACTGTTGTTTGCGGATCACCTGACTGCGCCCCACCGGATCATTGAACTCCTTCGGCTGGTGACCGGGTCGATTCGTGCGGATGTATTCCATCGCGCTATCGAAACGGATCACGAGTTCGTTGTTCTCCCGCTTCAGTAGATTTTTCACCTGCCAGCGGTGGCCAACAAACATGTTTTCCGTCCGGCCGATTACCCGGCCGTTCAGCCGCACCGTGGCCACGGTATCGAGACCGTCCGCCACCAGCTCCACTTTCTCTTCCTTGAGCAAATCGGCCGGGACCGAAAACGTGGCCCGGTATTCCCATTCGCGTTCCTCGATCCATTGCACGTCCGCTTCATTGGTGCCCCAGAATAAATCGGGAATCTTTCCCGCCCGGCGCAGATCGCTGTGAACACAACCGGGAACGACCGCAGGCAACCAGGCCTTGTCCGTGCAATCACGGAAAGTCCAGGTCGCATGCGTGAGGGAAAAAACAGGCATGACCGTTCGACCGCGAAACGCCGGTTAGAGCGGATTCGCCTTCACGAACTGCACGATCTCTTCCGCGTTGCAGAAGCAAAGCGCGGAGAAGGTGTCAGCGGCACCGTAGTAGAGGGCGATGCGACCCGTGACGGAATCGCACAGACAACCCACCGGGAAGCAGACGCCTGGGACAAAACCCGTGAGCTCGTAAGGAGCCTCCGGGCAAAGCAGGGCTTCCTTGCAGCGGGCGATCACTTTCCACGGCTGTTCCAGATCGAGCAAGACCGCGCTCATGGAATAGACAAACCCGTTACACGTTTGCGTGACGGCGTGATAAAACAACAGCCAGCCTTCGCTGGTTTCGATGGGCGACGGACCGGCGCCAATCTTCGTCCCCTGGAACCACGGCCAGCCGCGGCCCATGATATGGCGATGCTTGCCCCAATAAACCATGTCCGGTGATTCGCTGACAAAAATGTCCCCGAACGGCGTATGCCCCGTGTCGGAAGGCCGGCTCAGCATGAGAAATTTCCCGTTGATCTTGCGCGGGAAAAGCACGCCGTTGCGATTATAGGGCAGGAAGGCGTTTTCGATCTGCTCGAAATTCACGAAGTCCGTCGTTTTCGCGACCCCGATGGTTGGCCCGTGATAACCATTGCACCACGTGACGTAGTGCACGCCGTCGATCAGCGTTACCCGCGGATCGTAGGCATATTCAAATTTCCGGACTTCCGGGTCGTCGCATTTCAGGTCGATCGGCTTCGGCTCGAAGGTGAACTTAAACCCATCCGCACTGCGCCCGACATGAAGATGCGGCACGCGATCCATGCCTTCCGTGCGGAAAACACCGATGAATCCACCCTGCCACGGAACCACCGCGCTGTTATAAATGCCCGTGACCCGCGGCAACGGCCGGCGGCCGATGACGGGATTGGCGTCGTAGCGCCACATCATGTCCTGATTGCCCGCCGGACGCGGCTGCCAGGGAATATTAGGTAAGGGGGAACCAACAATCGAAAGTTTCATGTGGGGAGAAAAGGAGAGAGCGGCGACGCCGGCGGATTATTTCTTTTCCGGCTTCAAGCGGAACAGCAGCACATCATGTGAATCCACCCGTGCCGTGTAAGACTTGGAAGTGTCTCCCTCATCTTTTTTGGCCCAGATGTTGTGCACGCTGTGTTTGCCCTGGATGGTCCAGAGGCGGTTCCACTCGACCGTGATGTCCGCCGGGGCGGAACTGGTGTTGAGCGCGCACACGGCCCATTCGTCATTCACGAGCGGACGAACCCAAATTTCGATGTTCTTGCCCGGGTCCGCCAAAGCACGAAAGCCTTGTTTGCCCAGGGAATCCTGGTCGATCGCGAGCACGTCCTTGTTGGTCAGAATATCCAGATACTTCTGCTCCATGTGCCGCACGTCATTGCCTGCAATCAACGGGGCCGCGATGATCGCCCAGAGACTGAAGTGCGCGCGCGATTCGGCAAACGTCAGGCCCTCAGTACCCACTTCGAGCATATCCGGATCGTTCCAGTGGCCCGGGCCGGAAAACTTGTTGATGCCATCGGCACCGACGTTGTCCACGAGTGAGTACTGCATATCGAGAATGCGCTTCCAGCCATTTTCCCAGCCTTTGCGTCCGTCGTAAGAAGAATAAATATCCCCGGTGGTGCGCCACATGTGGCCCACATCAGACGCCCATTCCCAAGGTTTGTTTTGGCCCCATTCGCAAAGGCTGAACACCATCGGGCGACCGGCTGTGTGAATGGCGTCGCGCATCGTCTTGTAAGTCTCGCGCGCATCGGCCGTGCCGTGCTCGCACCAGTCGTACTTCAGGAAGTCAACGCCCCACGCCGCGTAGTTACGCGCGTCCTGAAACTCATGACCGCGTCCACCGGGATAGCCGCCGCAGGTCTTGGTGCCGGCGCAGCTGTGAATGCCGAACTTGAAACCTTTTGAATGAAGGTAATCACCGACGACCTTCAACCCGTTGGGGAATTTCTTGGGATCGGGCACGAGATTGCCATTCGCATCGCGCTCCATGCTCTCCCAGCAGTCGTCGATCACAATGTAAGTGTAGCCCGCATCGCGCATGCCGTTTGCGATCATCGCATCGGCGGTTTCCTTGATCAGGCTCTCATTGATATTCGCCGCAAAGGTATTCCAGCTGTTCCAGCCCATCGGCGGCGTGACTGCGAGGCCGTCAAATTTCTGGGCGAAGGCCGCGCCGGCAAGGCCGAGGCCAAGCGTAAGCGCACAGGCAAACGAGGATAATTTTTTCATGGGGTAAAAGTAGCAGTGATTACAAATTTGCTCCGCCGGTGCGGATGACGTCGCGATACCAATAGGCCGAATCCTTCGGCGTGCGTTTCTGGGTTTGATAGTCGACATGAACCAAACCGAAGCGGTCCTTGTAGCCCTCGGCCCACTCGAAGTTGTCCATGATCGACCAATAGAAATAGCCTGCCACCGGCACGCCTTCATCGATCGCGCGGCCAATCGCCCGGAGATAACGCGCGACGAAGTCGATGCGCTGCGGATCGTGAACCTTGCCGTCAAGATGCACGAAATCGGTGTTGCAGTAGCCGTTTTCGGAAAACACCAGCGGAAGTTTGTAGCGCTCGGTCTGGAATCGGGCCGCCCAGTAGGGTGCGTCCGGCGCGATCTCGAGCCACGACAACGTTCCCCGCGGATTGCCGATGCCCCAGCCGCTCGGCAGTTTCTCCGGATTGCCTTTGGCGCCGGCGCGAACCTGCCAGCCGGAATAGCAATTGTACGCGAGGAAATCGATTTTCTGGGAAATCAGCTTCATGTCCGCCGCCGTGACTTTCGGCATGTCGGCACCAAACGCCTTCACGCCTTCGGCCGGATATTCGCCCAGGTTCACCGGATCCGCCCACCACGAAAGATTCCACATGTTCTTTTCCGTGCTCGCGAAATAATCGCGACGGGCGGCTTCGATATCCGCCTTGCTTCCGGTCGCCGGAATGCGCTCACGGCTCGTGTGCGCAATCGAGATTTTCACCGGACCTTTGCAACCGGCGCGCAATGCCTGGACGCTGCGCCCATGCGCCATGAGGAGGTGATGCGCTCCGAGCAGGCAATCGGCAAATGGCAGCTTCAAACCCGGAGCAAAACGCCCTTCATGATACCCGAGCCCGAGCACCACCGGCGGCTCGTTAAACGTCATCCAGTTTTTAACCCGGTCACCCAACTTGTCGGCCACGATCGTCGTGTAGTCACCAAACCACTCGACGAGGTCGCGATTGCAAAAGCCACCCCGTTGCTGGAGCGCGTGCGGCAGGTCCCAATGGAACAGGGTCACCCACGGCGTAATTCCCGCCTCCAACAGGGCATCGATCAGCTTATCATAAAATGCCAGTCCCTTGGCATTCGGTTTGCCCACCCCGGTTGGCTGAATCCGGGGCCATGCGACCGACATGCGATAGTTCTTGATCCCCAGCTCGCGCATGAGCGCCACATCCTCACGCCAGCGGTGATAGTGATCGCACGCATCATTGCCGGTGTGATTGTCGAAAATCTTTCCCTGCTCCTGGGAAAATACATCCCAGACAGAAGGGCCACGTCCATCGACATTCCATGCCCCCTCAATTTGATAAGCAGCGGCGGCAGCGCCCCAGGCGAAGTTGGCGGGGAAAGACATGGATAGGGTTTTGAGGGTTCGGATATTTCGATCCGAAAGGGATCGACGTTACCTGATGCGCCCTACGGCGTTAATGAGAACCTTTGTCTTATACATGAGAAACCTTAACGCCGATTTTGGTCTCATTGAAGACCGGATGGCACGATCTCTTGAGACTGCCCGGCACCACCTCATTGGGTGACTTCCATGAGCTTTCAAAGCGGGAGTAGCTCACCCCTGTAAACCGCATGAAGATAGGTGGGTGGGCAAACAGCCTCCTTGGGGAAGGAAGCAGGACAAATTGCCACTTTCAATCGAAGTGGCAATTTGCCCAATCAAGGAGATCCTTTCCATTCATTCCAAAAAGCAAAAGAGCCGGTCAAATCGACCGGCTCCTGGCTCAAAGGAAATTTCGATGACTCAGGCGTCGTAGCCGGGCAGGGTCTTGTCGACCCCTTCCTTGCCAAGACGGGTGTACGAGGGAAGTCCGTTCTCGTAGGGAACAACCACTTCACCCTGGATCAACGGAGTCGCATAGCGGAAGAACTGGAAGTTCAGGCTCACGCCATCTTCGTTGATCCACTCGCGCGGCAATTTCTTGAGATTGCCGATGATATCGCTGAGTGAAGACAGCCCCGTTTCGCAGCTGTAGTTATCGCCGTCGCCGCGAACCAGGGTGACGAGCTTGTCGGATTCACCGTTCACCGCGGCTTTGACCGCCGCCTGACCAACGAGGAAGGCTTCGTCCGAATCCGTTTTGGAGGAGAGATGCGCCGCAGAGCGCTGCGTGATACCGAGGCGGGCCACACGGGCCTTCGCCCCGATCTGGCCTTCAACCAAGTCCTTCAAGTACTCGCCGATGCCACCCAACTGGGCTTCATTCGTGCCGTTTTCGACGGAAACATAGTTACCGTCCTTGTCGACCAGGCCTTCGCCGGCGACCACGACGCAGTGTTTTTCACGCTTCAATACACGGCGCACATCTTCCACGAACTTCTCGTTGGTGAAAGGCACTTCGGGCAAATAAACCAAATGCGGCGGATCGTTCGGGTGATCGCGACGTTTGGCGAGTGAAGCACCGGCGGCCAGCCAGCCGCTGTTACGGCCCATGACTTCCACAATCGTCACCAGATCGCCCTGCCCCATCGAGTCGGCATCGAGCGAGAGTTCCTTGACCGTGGCACCGATGTACTTGATCGCGCTGCCGTAACCGGGGCAGTGGTCGGTGGCCGGAAGATCGTTTTCAATCGTCTTCGGAATTCCGATCACGCGGAGTTCGTAACCCTGGGCCTTGGCCGTCTCGCTGATCTTGGCCGCCGCTTCCTGGGAATCGGCGTCGCCGATATGAAAATAATAACGGATATTGTGCGCCTTGAAAACCGCGAGCACGCGTTCAAAGTCCTGGGCGCGCTTCAGCTTGGTCCGGCAGGTGCCAAGCGCGGCACCTGGCGTGGAGCGGAGACCACGGATCGCCTGCTGCGATTCCGCCGCGAGATCGACAAATTCCTCGTTCAGGAGACCCAGCACGCCATTGAGCGAGCCATAGACTTCCTCGATGGAAGAATGGTTTAAGGCTTCGGCGACAACGCCAGCGACACTCGCGTTGATGACGGCGGTTGGGCCGCCAGATTGGCCGATCAGACAGTTTCCGACTAGTTCTGCCATGGTGTGATGTGGTTAAAGCTGTTAAAGAAACAAAAGGAAGGGTCAAAAAAGGCCAGCCTCCCAGCGCTGGCAAACCAAATCTCCCTAAATTTCCCGAAGTGGGAACCGCGACTGCAGCAAGGTAGGCAGGTTAAGGATAACCCGCCCAACCGTCTCAAAGCAATTTACCCGGGCGATAGTCGGCCGCGCCTTTGAATTTCTTTCCCATCGGTTCAACCGCGGCGACAAAAGCATCCACCTGATGCGGCGCCGCTCCCACAAATCGCTCATTCTGAGCAAGGATGTCCTGCAATTTCTTTTTGCCCAGACCCACCCGCTTGTCGCCGGCCAGCCGGCCGAGCAGATCGGCGTTACCGCCGGAACGCAGTGCTTTTGCAGCAGCGAGCGCATGTTCCTTGATTGCCTCGTGGGCGGTTTCGCGACCGGCGCCGCCTTTGACCGCTTCCATCAGAATCGTGGTGGTCGCGAGGAACGGCAGATTGCGTTCGTTCTCGGCTGAAATTGCCGCCGGGAAAACCTCCATCTGCCGCAACACCGTGAGGAAAGTCTCCAGCAACCCATCGAGGGCAAAAAACGCGTCGGGCAACGCCACGCGCCGAACCACCGAGCAGGAAACGTCGCCTTCGTTCCATTGATGCCCCGCCAGCGCACCGGTCATGGTCACGTAGCCTGACAGAATGGTGGAGAATCCACAAATGCGCTCGCAGTTGCGCGCGTTGACCTTGTGCGGCATCGCCGAAGATCCCACCTGCCCTTCCTGGAATCCTTCGGTCAGCAAACCGGCGCCCGCCATCAAACGCAGCGTCACCGCCATGCTCGCGCCGGCGGCACCCACCTGATGCAGCGCGCTCACTACGTCGAAATCCAAACTGCGCGGGTAGACCTGACCCACGGCATCGAGTGAGGCCTTGAAACCGAGGTGTTTCACAATCCGGGCTTCCAGTTGATCGACTTTCGCGGCATCGCCGCCCAGCAACGTCAGCTGATCGAGCTGCGTGCCGACCGCGCCTTTAACCCCGCGCACCGGATAACGGGCAATCAATTCGCTCAATCGGGTGTGGGCGATCAGCAATTCCTGCCCGAACATGGCGAGCCGTTTGCCCAGCGTCGTCGGTTGCGCCGGGACATTGTGCGTTCGTCCCGTGATCATGATATCCCGGTGAGTCGCCGCCTGCCGGCCGATGGCGAGCAGCGCCGCCACGACTTTGAACTGCACCAGCTGCAGGGCACGTGCGACCTGTAATTGCTCGACGTTCTCCGTGAGATCGCGGCTGGTCAGCCCGAGATGGATGAACTGCCGCTGGGCCAGTTCGGAAAATTCCTCGAGACGCGCCTTCACGTCGTGAAGCGTCACGCGTTCGCGTTCCTTGATGCGTTCGACGTTCACATCCGTGCGCACGCGCTCGTAGTCCTTGATCGCCTCCGATGGAATCGCGACGCCGAGATCCTTCTGCGCCTTCATGACCGCGATCCAAAAATCGCGCTCCAGCAGAATGCGTCCGTGCGCCGACCACAGGTCTTTCATCGCCGCCGAGGCGTAACGTTCGGCGAGTACATTGGGAATGGTTTCGGCGGAGGGAGCGGGGGTCGTCACAAGAGCGAAACGGTTAGCCCCGCCCTGCCGCGTTGCCAATGGAAAACCGAGTCCGACCATCGGATGACAATTTTTTGCAAAGTCTTCCGGAGAGAAATTCAATTCCCGTCAACGCTCGACGTGGAGTTGGTTCCGCCTTTGCGCCCTTTCCATCCTTCGCGAGACACCCTCCGGAGAAATGTCTCGCGAAGGATGAGAAGGTTACGAAGGGCGGTGATCAGCCGCGACCCGCGCATTGAAATCCGACGGGGATTTTTTTAGTTTTTGGCATGGCGCATTCTGTGGAAGGACACCTGAAGGTAAAAATCAACGAGTACGACCGGCGCATTCGCACCCTCGTGTACGCCTACGACGAGATGCGGATCGAACACCTCAAGCTTCTCGACCGCAGCTTGCCGCGAAGCGGCGGTTTGGTCCTTGATCTTGGCGGGGGCACCGGCGCGCTCGCCGCGGCAGTGGCGGAACGTTTTCCCACCGTTCGCGTGCAAATCTGGGACACCGATCCCGCGATGCTCGCCTTTGCGCGGGAACGCTGCGCGCCCTTTGGTGATCGCGTCGAACTGATCGAGAAATCCTTCGCCGCACCTTTGCCCGCCTGCGACGCCGTGGTCGCCTGCATCGCCCTGCATCACGTCAAAGACATGGGCGTCAAAGGACGGATTTACCGGAATGTTTTCACGGCGCTGCGTCCCGGTGGAATTTTTGCCAACGCCGACACGCTGATGGATTCCCGTCCCGCGCCCCGTGCGCACTACTTCGACGTATGGTCGAAATTCCAACAATCCCACGGCTTCACCGACGCCGAAGCCCGCCAGCACTTCGCCACGTGGGCAGGCGAAGATTGCTATACGCCCTTGTCAGTCGAAATGAAACTTCTCTCGGATGCCGGTTTCATCGAGCCCGACTGCTTCTGGCGCAGCGAACATCAAGGGATTTTCGGTGGGATTAAATAACAAGCCGAATAACTCTTGAGGCTTTTCCAGTCTCAAGGAGTCGATACTTCGGAATCAGCCGGTTTCTCGCTTAAAATACGAACAATCAAAATATCTCCTGCGTGAAGTTTTGCCGGATCAGCTATGTTATTCCATACCGCGAGTTGTCCAACTGTAATGGAATGCTCGCGTGCAATTCGACCCAGTGTGTCCGATTTCTTAATTCGGTATAATCCGCATTCCGCCAATGTAGAGTCTGGTAATAGAGCTATGTTACCTAACAAGCGTTTGTTTTTGTCCGCATCGCCTGACAAAGCCTGCTTCAAGTCTTCCGCCTCCTCTCGAGCGGAAGCCAATTCATCAGCTTTCACCTTTTGGCTTTCCTGCAGCTGTGATTCACAACCACCGACCAGCATTGCCAGGCAAACGCCTAAAAACGCGAGAGTCTTCTGGAGGCTACAGCCCATGTCGTTTTTCCGAAAAGCCGCTACGTCAGACACCGCACCGCCATGTCGCGCAACACGACTTCCTGTTCATTGGGACGGCGAATGATTTCCTCGAAGGCTTTCACGAACTCCTGCTGGTTGTCGATGAGACGGCGAAGCGGCGGCAGTTTTGCCGAACCGACCAGCTTGCCTACATACCACTGGTTTTGGGTGAAAATATTGTAGGCGCTTTTTTCCGTATCCCCGCCGAAATGATCACTGTAGGCCGACTGCGCTTTTGCCCACGCGGCCTTGTCGAAGCCATAGGGGCCGGGTGCCCGCAATTCACCCGCGTCGATCAGCACGCGTACTTGCAGCAAGATACGGTTGCGGTTTTGCAGCGCGCTGATGATCGGTCGCGCGTCCCCGCCGGCGAAAAAGTGCCGCTGCAGTTCGACCAGCGTGCCGGGCAGATCGCCGGCGAAGAATCGTTCCGCCGCCGCGAAAAAGTCTCCCTCGGCAAAGTTGGGCGTCAGCTCCTCGACCTGCTTTTCCTCGATCACGCCGCCTTCGCCGGCAAATGTCGCGAGCTTTCGTACTTCCTCGGTGAGCAGCCGGGTATTGGCCCCGACTTTTTGCAGCAGCAGCTCCAGCGCATTCGGCCCGAAGCTCGCGTTAAACCCTTTCGCCTCGGCGATCGCGACCATGGCCAATCCTTCGCCGGCCGATTCACCATCGCCTCCCGCCAGCGTAAAATCGGAATTGGCCTCACACCATTTCGGGAAGCTTCGGCGCCGGTCGACCGGTGCCGCCGTAATCACAATCACCACCTCCTCCGGATTCACCTTTTCCAGGAGTTCCTGCAGCGCCGTGACCTGCTTCAAGGTTCCGTCCGCACGGCCCGTCACTGTGTCGGCGAGGAAGTTCACGTCCTTCAACCACACCACGCGTTTGCCGCCAAACATGGGCACGGTTTGCACGGCGTCGCGAAACCGGTTCACCGCGGTTTCCACTTCATCGACATTGGCGGCAAATCCACTGACCACCTCGCGGGAAAAATCGTCCGCCTGCGCTTCCTTCACCAACGTCTCAAAGCGTTCCTTGCCCTCGCGATTGACGATGAAGTCGTCCGCGCCGCAAACGAACACGAAGTTTTTGGTGGCAACAGGCATGAACCGGAATTTGCCCACGAAATTCGTGAAAGCGCACGAAAATTATTTCGGGCGGGTGAACCCCGACCTCCGGGCGGGTTGAGTCCATGCGGAAATCCTGAAAGCGCGCCCGGAGCAACGGTGTCAGGAGGCAAGGACAAAGTTGGGATCAGCGAGGAGGCGGTTGAGGAGTTCGACGAGTTTGCGCATGATGGCGGTGAGGG
>JBEHXD010000060.1:0-15342 GCA_048498875.1 Verrucomicrobiota bacterium | reverse complement strand
AAAAGCGGAAGCGATCTTCAAAAAATACAACCCGGAATACCCGTTTGAAATAAAGTTTGTAGACGAAGCCTACGCGCAGAAATTTAACCGAGGCGGATCACGGACTCGGAGCAGGTGCCGAAGGATCGGCCGGGGGTGTGGCAGTGGAGGAGGGGGCGGGGTTGTTCCACTGCTTGCCCTGAACGATGAACTCCTTCGGATCGGTTGGCCCCTTGGCGGGACCGTAGCAGCCGCTGGCCAGAAGAGTCAGGATTCCCGCGGACACGGCGAGAAGCGCCCATGGGCTAAGAGGAAAACGATGGAATTCAAGGGACGAGGCGGGAACGACTTTCATGGCGATGTATGTAGAGACAAGCATCGATCGTAGAGGTTCAGAGAGGGAGTGCAAGACACACCATGGCTTATCACTTGATTGCCGGTTTATTGCAATTGTGGGCGGCCGGTGTTTGTGAATGCGCAGGTTCGCCCGAAACCATCGCGATTACGGTGGTATTTTCGCGATCGATTTTGGCGGGCTTTTGGTCGGCAGAATCGACGCATACTTGAGGGAAATATTGCAGGTATTTTTCGCGATTACGGGCTCTTTCGCCTTTCGTTTTACGAGCCGAATACGATGTTTTTATCACATCGTTCTCACCTTTTTTCTTCGCTGAATGTCGACGCCCGTAACCTCCCAAAATTACTCCACTCCTGAAGCCCTTGTTGCCGCCCTTGGACCGCTTCCTCCCACCGCCCAAGTGCTGGCGCGACTGCAGACGATGCTGGCGGATCCGAATTCCGATCTGAGCGATGTGGCGAAGCTGTTGCGTTTGGACGCGGCCATGACCACGCGCGTGATCAAGATCAGCAACAGTACCTGGTTTAGCCGCGGTTCACCCTGTCACACGATCGACGAAGCGATCAATCGCATCGGCTTTAAGGAAGTGTTCCAAGTGGTTTCGGTTGCGGCCTCCAGTGCACTCGTGGCGCAGCCGCTCGCGGCCTACGGTCGCGGCGCGATTGCCGCGTGGCGCGAATCGGTGGCGTGTGCCTTTGCCGGCGAGTTGATCGCGGAATGTCTGTCCGAAGATACGTCCGCCGCTTTCATGAACGGTCTTTTGCACGGCGTGGGCCGACAGGCGTTTAACCGCTACGCCACCGGCGCGGGAAAAACGGTGGTCGATGCCGGCTTTCACCTCGATTTCAGCGGCGCGGAGTTTGTCATGCTTGGTTTCACGCAGGCCGACGCGGGTGCATGCATGCTGAAAAAAGGCGGATTCACGGTCGAAAACATCGAACCGGTCCGCAAGCAGTACGAGCCGCTAGACGCGCATGAACCCTATGATCGCCTGGCCTGCGTGCTATATGGAGCCCGCCTGTTGCGGACAGTGGTCTGCACCGGCCAGCCGGCACTCGAAGTTCCCGGCGAAGAGGAAATCCTCGGTCACATCCGGCTGACGCGGGACGATATTCTCGCGCATCAGCCAAGTCTGATGCACAAGCTCACGCGCGCGGAACAGATGGCCCGAATCTAGGCGCCCAAAGGTTTTAGTTTACGACGATGGCGGAGCATAACCGCCATCCCCAGTACGCCCAAGCCGCCGAGCCCATAAACTGACGGTTCGGGCACCGGAGGAAATTCGGCGTGAACGCTTTCGCTGACGAGTTTGACGGAGCCGTAGATGGCGCCGAATCCCGGATTGGGCAGTCGGAACATATCCTGTCCACCGTTGAGCGAGAAACCAGAATCGTTGAACCCAAAATCGTTGATGAAAAGGGGCGGAAGAGTGGGTTGCGGCAACCAGTGGGTGGAAGCGAGGGGACTGGCGAACACGACGTTGAAGTCCAGGGCCTCGTAAGGCGTGTCTTTTAGAAATGTGAGATCGAATCCCTTGTCGAAAAGGGTGATCGAATCAATCGGACGCGTAATGTTGATGTCGGGGATCTTGAGTAAAAAGGGCGAAAGATCGGCACTGACGTGAAAATAATTTTTCGAGGGATCGGTGAATCTAAAGCTGCCAGATCCCGGACTCGTTTCGACGGTGGAAGCGTCATAGTAGATGTCGAAAGTGAACGGAATGCCAGATAGCATTCCACCGGTGTCCCAGGGATAGCCGGCCTTGCTGCCGCGAGCTTCGAACAGGGAGGCTTCCGTTTCGAATTTGAGATGGACGAATTGGGCAGAGGCGGTGGCTGCCATGCCCGTGGAGAGTGCAAGACCAAGAAGGAGGTGGGGAAAGCTTTTCATTGTAAAAAGCATCATACGCCTCGTCGGGACATACGGCTATCGGGCGGGTGCGCCTTGTCGCCTCAGTGTTTCCCTTAGAACTCATCGCGGCGGTGCGTTCGTGATTTTTTCGGTATGAACTTCGGCCTATCGGCCGCGATCCAACGTAAACACGTAGGCGGCCAGGGCACGGATTTGGTCCTCACTGAGTTTCGCTCCTCCCATGGGCGGCATGGCGCCAAGGTGACGTTTGGGTCTGGGCACGCCCGTGTGAATGAGACGGTTGATTTCGTCGTAGCTCGCGGTTTGCAGATTCAAGCGCCGGTCATCGTTGAGCGAGGGAGCGAAAAAAGTCCCGGCGCCGTTTTCACCGTGGCAACGCGAACAATTGGCCGCGCCGTGAAATAACTTCTGCCCCTCCCTCACGACGCTGGCGTCGATCGTCGCCGGGAGAGTCCGGGAGGAGTTCGTCGTCTGCGGCTGCGCGGCGATCGCGACTGGCAGGGCGACACAGGCGAGACCAAAAAGAATATTCGCAAGAATTGGCGTGGCCGAAGGTTCGCCCTGTTTGCCCAGGTCCGGAAAGTGGCAGGATCGTTTCATGGCATCAGGCGTAACGAAGCGACAGGCCGAACGCCGCAGAGGCGGCGAAGGAGAAAAACGTTCGCACATGATTCCACCTGGTCCACGTGCTGAGGTAGTCGGCCCACAGATTCGCGGCCTCCGCGCTTGCAGGCGCGACCGAGGCCAGTGCGTCGTTGCGGGGCACGTTGGCCATTCCGGTGACCAGGATTGTGCCGAGAAGATAAAAAATCGCCGCCATCACAAGCAGGCTGCGGTTTGATGGCGATGTCGGAACGAACGCAAGCACCAGCAGCGTCACGCTGCCGAGGGCGGTTCCGATGAATACCGTCAGAAACCAGGGATTGATGACGGTGATGTTGATCGATTGCATCGCGGCGATTCCCTGCGCGGCCGGAAGCCGGGCCAGCGCGCTCATGACGAAAACGGAGAACGCGAAAAATACGCCCGCAATCAGGCCGCTTCCCAGCCCAGTACTCAGAGTGATCCAATAGGTGAATGAGTTTAGCGGCATGGTGAAAAGTGGGGATGACGTGATGAAACGAATTTCCGTGACATGAGTTTAGCACAATGGGACGGGCCTTGCTTCGTCCCAAAAATGTGAGCGACTCCCAAAAATGTGAGTCGCGCCGTCGGGTCACTTCCGGCGCATGCGTTTATCGCCGCGAGCGACCAGCGCCGGTTCCGTCCTCTACTTTTTCCGTCGTGCTGACGCCAAATTGTTCGTGCCCCAGGCTTCCAGTTGATCCATCACGCCCGAGAGCGATGCCCCGGCGGCGGTGAGCTTGTATTCGGTCCGCAGGGGAATTTCGGCAAAAATCTTGCGCGAGACCACACCGTCGGCTTCGAGCTGGCGCAATTGCGTCGTGAGTGCCTGGGGCGTTATTCCCGCCAGGGAAGCCGCATCGCGGAAATCGGAATAGCGTTTGGGACCGTCCTTGAGTTCCAGGAGAATGGAAGGCTTCCAGCGGCCACGGATCACATCCAAAGTCGCCCGCACGGGACAGCGATCCCGCAAGGGATCAATCGAAGGGGAATAATCTGCTTTCTTCGCCATAAGTCACAAAACTGAGGCGCTTGATTTGCCTCGGTGGGGTTGCTTCAGGGGCGCGAAGGCTCCCGGGTGCGAACGGGAAGGCGAAGCACCCGTGCGGCGCGGGTAAAGGTTTCCTCGCTGAAGCCCAACGCACGTTTCAATTGGGCGTCCCTTTCCAACGGGTTCCCGATGCGGGCGGCTTTTCTGTGTTCATGCCAGGGTAGCATGCCGCCGGCCCACGCCAGGAAACCACTGACCAGCACGGGCAGATCGCTGCCGTGCAGAATCCGCCCGGCGAGTGCTCCGTGCGTCAGCCGCTGCAAAGCGGACTTTCTCAGGCGGAAATTCAACGAAGCCAGGGCGCTGTTATCGCCGTAGAGGTTGGGAAAGCGTTCGGTCATGGCGGCGAACGTGTCCAGGTAGTCGGGATCGATCAGCATCGTGCCGGTGCCGCAGTGCGCGGCGATACACGTGACTCCGATTTCCAAGGCCCGCGTGAGTACGCGGGGATCGGCGAGCTTGTGGTCCATGACCGGCATCGTTCGTTCGCTGCCGGTGTGCGCGAGCAACGGCAGGCGGGCCTCGGCCATGCGCTCGAGAAATCGCGTATGACGCCGGTCGTTCCAATCGATCCCCTGGACATTGGGCAGGCATTTCAACGCCGCGGCTCCGCCGGCCAGCGCAAGTTCGAGTTCGTCGAAGGCATCGCGCCGCGACGGATGGATGGAAACCGCCGCGAGAAATTCCGGATGAGTTTGGGCGAGCCGCAGCACATAACTGTTGGGGACATACAACGACGCGAGATCGGGAAGCGGCGTGCCGTCCTCCCGGTGCGGGAGCTCATGGGCGAGCAGCATGATCCGTCCGATGGACGAACCGCGGATGTAATTGAGCAGTTGCTCCACGTAGATGCGGTCAAATTCCGGGCCGTGGAGGTCGCGCGAGGTGAGTCCGACGCACTTGGTCAGAAAGGGCGCGCCCAGCTTGGTGAATCCACGCGGCCGATACCAGCAGCCGGTGCCACCGGTACCGGTGCCAACCACGTGGACATGGGCATCAATTCTTTCCTGTCTGGGGGCGGAACTCACCGCCACAGGATGAGTGTTTTTCGGGAGGATCGGCAAGCTTCTCCCATTTCCCGCCTGCGCTGAAACGACAGCTTGGTCGCATTATTCTTGCCGCATGATTTACCCGTGGCCCAAATTTCCAGCATGGCCAGCACCACTCCTGTCACCCCTTCGCCGTTCATGCTCCTGTTTCGCAATGCCGGTGAGGAATCCCACCGGCATTTGACGTCCGATCAGCGCGTACAGCTCACCAAGAAATGGAACGATTGGTATGAGGAACTTTCCGCCCGCGGAAAAGTCCGGCAGGGAAGTCCCCTGGAACTGAATGGTCGGGTGGTTTCCGGCGCGCGTGGCGAGCGGATGACCGACGGACCTTACGCCGAGGCCAGGGAGGCGGTCGGGGGCTATTTGCTCCTGTCGGTCGCGGACCTCGATGAGGCGACGGAGATCGCCCGCCAATGCCCGGGACTTCCGATCGGCTTGACCGTCGAGGTCCGTCCGGTGGCGGACGTGAGTCCCGTTTTAAGAGGGGTTCAAGGACGCGGTCCGGGTCGTTGAAGCGGGCAGTCTTGGTCGAAAAACCGAAGCGTCATATCCGGTTGAGGCGAACACTTCGTATGCCGCGAGCAGCGAAAGCGCGCCCAACGCATGCCAAACCGAGTGGCCTTGGATCAACGCTTCGGGATTGGCGAGAAACCCTCCAAAACGGTCTTCCAAGCCGCCCATAAAAGCGAGCGGGGCCGCGATAATGAGAGCCACCAGACTGCGGAAGTAATGCTTTCGGTCTTTGGTCCTTCGGAGAGCAGTCAGCGCGAGAACCGAGGAAAGCGTGATCGCCGCCACCACCACGTAGGTGGAGTCGAATGGCTTGATTCCGCCAAGGCGAACGTCGTTGCGGTGGATTCCGGTCCAAAATGCCGCGACCCAGATCAGACCGGACGTTGCTAATTTCTGACGGGGCTGGGTGGGAGATCTCGCGATGGAACCCAGTCCAATTGCAATCAAGCCGAACAAAGCGACATAAACGCCAAGGATATCGATCAAACGCCACTCGGACAAAAGCGACGCGTGATAAAGCCCGCTGCCCACGCCGAGAAATATACAGCCCAAGGCCCAGGCGCGCGTGAGGAGATGGCGCGCGGCAAGGAAAACCGCCAGTCCGACCGCGATGTACGGGAGATTGGACAAGGTGTTTTGCGGTTCCCGGATCACCCGGTTCAGCTTTTCCGAATCGTAGACCTCGGGAGAAAGCGCCGGGAGGCGGCCCAGTTGAATCGCGTCATAAGCCTCGCATTGAGCCTTCGGTGTTTCAACGCCGCCCCAGAAATTCCCTGCCGGATTGATTTTTGCGAGGGCGACGGCGATTGCGAAAACGGGCAAAAGGAGGCAAAGCGCTTTCCACGCCGGGGTATTCATCGATCCCCGATCAAAGCGGCTCACTGCTTACGAAGCGAGCCCTGTGATCTCAACGCGCCTTCGCGGTCGTCTTGCGGATGGTGTCCATCACCTGGCGGAAGGTGATTTCCGCTCTCAACCGGGAGCTGGTGCCGAAATCAAATCCATCCGGGCCCCAAGTGGTGCGCACGCCGAATCCCACGATCCATTGGGTTCGGGAATGAAAGGTATACTTTGATGGCACGTACCAGAGCACGCCTGGCTGGAGGTAATAAAAGTTTTCCGTGTGACTGGTGATCAACGCGGTCGTCGCGTAGGTTGCCGTCATCGTCCACTTGAGCTGGCCCATGTCGTAGACCGCGCCGGCGATGAAGGACGACGAGTGATCGTGGGGCTGATTCGTTCCATAGGTCCCGGGCACGGTGCTGCGGGCGACGATATCCACCCCGAAACCGCCAAACGTGGTGATGCGCGGACGGCTTTCCCAGTTGTGCTGGACTACCACCGTGGGCGAAAAATGGTAATTGCCATCGAGCATGTCGATCGGGGGATGACCGGTGGGAATCTCGATATTAAACGTGAAACTGGTTTCGTCCTCGGGAAAGGGCCAGCGCTCGATAATATATTTTGAACCGAGGCGGATGCGTCCCACACCATAGCCGTCGGCGGTCGAGCCTCCGAGCCCATGGGTGAAATAAACGGAGGCCTCGCTCGTGAGTTCAAAGTGATCGTTGAGCGCCCAGCGGGTGCCGGCTTCGAGCCGGGCATAGTCGCGCCGCACGAAATCGCCGAGGTGGGGCCGCAGAATAAGTTTGAAGGTGCCGGGCAAATCGAGCTGGGGCAGATCGCCGTTGAACAAATTATTCAACCGGGAAAACAGCCGGGGGGATTCGTCGTCGCCTTTGGCCGGCGGTGGTTCGATCGGCTCAGGTGGCGCCGGGGGAACTCCCTCCATTTGCTGGGCCTGCTGTTCGGGCGTGGCCTTGGTCAGGGCGGATTGCGCCGACGCGGAAAGGGCGGTGAGAGTGAAGGCGAAGAGGAGGGTGGTGGTGCGACGAAACATGTAGGTCAGGGAAGCAGCTGCAGGCACTCGAGCGGCAGCCGCACGAGCAGCCCTTGCTGCAATACATCCACTGACACGACAATTCCGCGTGGGTTCACGGGATCGTCGACGTAACCTTCCAAACCATGGAGCGGTCCGCCTTGGACGCGGACGTGCGTGCCCTTTTTCACGAGGGGATGGAGCACCGCTTCAAGACCGGAAGCGCAGATGAGTTTCACATCGTCGAGCTGACGCAGAAAGAGCGCCTCATTTTCGATCACAATGGTGCGAACGAGGAGGTCCTGCTGGTAAACCCGGTCCTTCCGATCCGGTTGGAGTTGGGCGAACACGTATCCGGGAAAGAGGGGTTTCATGAACTCCTTCCTCCGTGTGCCATAGCGACGGACGCTTTTGATCAGCGGAAGATGGTGAACGAAACGTTCCCGCTCCATCAGTTCGTCAAATTTTTTTTCGCACCGCGGCTTGGTGTGACAGACAAACCAAAGGGGCGTGTCGAATTTCGGAAGATGATGGCCCATGTCAGAGTTCAGCGGCCAGCAGCTGCAGCGCCTCGACGTACCCGGGGAATCCCTTGCCGGAAATCATGGCCCGGCACGCCCCGGCGGTCATCGAGTGGTGGCGAAATTCCTCGCGCTTTTTTATATCGGAAATGTGCACCTCGACCGCGGGCAGGGCCGCGCTGGAGAGGGCATCGCGCAGGGCGATGCTCGTGTGGGAGTAGGCGCCGAAGTTCACAATGAAGCCCTGGGTTCCGCCGTCGGTAAGCGCGTGGATTTTGTCCACCAGCGCACCTTCGTGCGCGGATTGGAAAAAAGTGGGGGTGAGGCCGAGTTTCTTCGCTTCGCTGCGAATCAACTTCTCGAGGTCCTTGAGTGTGCCCGTGCCATAAATGGCCGGCTGGCGTTTGCCGAGCCGGTCAAGATTGGGGCCGTGCAGGATGGCGATTTTTTTCATCGTGAAAAAGGGGAGGGGTGAAATTCGAGCGGGGTCAGAGCGGGTTTTCAGTCTCAATGAACTCCCAGGGCAAACGGAATTTTTTAGCCAGTTCCGCGGCGAGGGCTTTCATGCCGTGCATTTCCGTCGCGTAGTGTCCGTAGCAAATGAGGTTCAGGTTGTTTTCCTGGGCGTAATTGAACCATTCCTCGCGAAGTTCCCCGGTGATTAACGTGTCAGCGCCGGCTTCGGCGAGCTTGGCAACGCAGCTGTTTCCGCTGCCGCTGCAGAAGGCGATCTGCTTCGGCGCGGGCGATCCGCAATCCACCACCACCACGCGCGGATAAAGCTCTTCGAGCCGGGCGCAGAGCTGGCTGCGTTTGTATTTGCTCGGCGCGATCCAGCCGATGGGTTCGTTTTCGTGAAAATGAAACGGGCGCCGGGGCTTGAGTCCGAGCTGGCGCGCGAGCAGGGCGTTGTTGCCGATTTCCTCGTGCGCATCGAGCGGCAGGTGGCTCGAATACACCGCGCAATTTCCCCGAACCAGCGTGGAGAAGCGTCCATAAACCGCGCCGGTCAGTGGTTGGACGCCACCCCAAAAAAGTCCGTGATGCACGACGAGAAAATCGATGCCGCGCTCCACGGCTTTCTCGAAAGGGACCAAGCCTGCGTCGACGGCGGCGCCGATCTTGGTAACACGCCCGTCGTTGGCGACCTGCAGGCCGTTGTGTGCCCCCGGGAAATCCTTGAAGGCCGTACGCCGGGTCCGTTTGTCGGAATAATCCACCAGTTGTTGCAGGGAAACCATGGCGCGGAGGTTGAAGGGCTGGTGCGCGGCGTGCAAGTGGGCGTTTACGGATTGCCTCCAACAGGTGCGGTCTCAGCGTTGGGCCATGGCAGAAGGCAATTCCCGGCTAATCGATCTTGTGGCCCAGGCGACCGAGTCATTCGGAGAGCGTCCCAGTTGGGACGAGTACTTCATGGCCACGGCGAAATTGATGGCGTCGCGCTCCAATTGCGAACGTCTCAATGTCGGCTGCGTGATTGTCACCGCGGGTGACCGGAAAAACCGCCTCGTGGCGGCCGGCTACAATGGCTACCTGCCCGGCACGCCGCACGTGTCGCGGCTGCGCGACAATCACGAACAGGCGACCGTACACGCCGAGCAAAATGCGATTGCCGATGCCGCGCGCCGCGGCTCCAGCGTCGATGGGTGTATCGCCTACGTGACGCACTATCCCTGCATCCACTGCGCGAAGATTCTCGCGGCTTCGGGGATCGCCGAGATCAAATTTCACGAGGATTACCGGAATGATCTGCTGGTGGCCCCGATCCTGAGCGATGCCGGGGTGAAATTGACGAAGCTTTAGGATTGGCGCGGGGAATTTGTTTCCGCCATTCTGTGTTTCGATTATTTTTGCGCTGATGAAGGAACGCCGCACCGGAACCCAGGAAAAGAGTCTCGCCGGACAGCTATTGCTGGCGCATCCGTCACTCAAGGATCCGAATTTCAAACGAACGGTCATTTTGCTCTCGGTGCACAATGCCGATGGCGCGATGGGCGTGGTACTCAATCGTCCGCTTAACAAGCAGCTTGGCGAGGTGAATTCGGAATTTGCGTTGGGAGCCCTCGCTGGCGTGCCACTTTATTGCGGGGGGCCGGTCAATCCGGAACAGTTGATCATCGTTTCCTGGCAATGGCTCGCGGAGGAAAGTGCGTTTCAACTTCACTTTGGCATCGATCCGGAAAATGCGGCGTCGCTGATCGGTACGCCGGGACTGACCTTCCGCGCCTTTCTCGGTTATTCGGGCTGGAGCAAGGGGCAGCTTGAAAACGAAATGAAGCACGACACGTGGTTCACCGCGATGGTCGAGGGCGGCCAGTTGGAAAACAAGGACGGGCTTGCTCTCTGGCGCAGTATCGTGGGCGGCCTCAATCCCGAATTGCGCCTGCTGGCGAATGAACCAGATGATCCCGCGGTGAATTGACCGGTAGTTTCGTCGGGTTGAGGTGGGGAGTTTTCCGACCTTCGGATTTGGAATCGTGCACTATGCAAGATTTCGGGTTTGGTGTCTGGCAGTGTGCGCCGAATCTGGCTGAATTTATCCCGCGCAAAATAATGGCAGTAGTATTATAAAATAATGATTATTAATTGTTAGTGTGTTCGTTGGCACGGCTGGCATGGCATAAGTTATAGGGAAATCACGACAATCAAATCCCACTTATCCAAATGAACACATCACGTACCGCCACTCAAAGCACCGTAGCAGTTCAGGACGACAGCCAGGCTGCTGTGCGCTCTAACAATAAACTCGAAGCCGCTTACGACGCCGTGTTGGTCCAGCGCTTTAACAGCGGGGATGAGTCCGCGTTCACTGAGATCATCAAGCGCTACTATCCGCGTATTCGCGCTCTTGCCAACCAGACGCTGCACAACCAGGCCGACGCCGAGGAGGTCGCTCAGGATACCTTTATCCGTGCGCACCGCGGTCTGGCGAAGTTCCGCGGCGATGCCTCGCTCGCCACCTGGCTCCACTGCATCGGACTGAATCTGGCCCGCAACCGTTACTGGTTCTTTTTTCGCCGCCGTCGCCAGGACACGATGTCGATTGATCAGGCGGTCGTTGATGGCAGTGGCGTTTCGCTCACCGGTGCGTTGTCCGATGGTTCGAATGATCCCCGTTCGGATTCGATGACAACGGAGTTCACCAGCCTGATCTCCGATTGCATGGAGCAACTGGATGCTTCGCACCGCGAAATCCTCACGATGCGCACCATGCTCGATCTTTCCTACGAGGAAATCGCCTCCAATCTCCGGATCAACGTCGGCACGGTGAAAAGCCGCATCGCCCGCGCCCGCGAAAGCCTCCGGACGCTCCTCCTCCGCGCCGCTCCAGAATTCAGCCGTGAGACGTCGATGACCGACTTCTTTGAGACTTCGCGGCCGATGCCGCAGCCAAGTTTCGCTGCCGCTTAAAAAAGCCAGGACAGCGAGTGCAAGCCCGGTCTGTGGGATAAATTCCCGCGACCGGGCTTGTCGGCTTTGATAAAGTCACCACACTGCCGGTGAATGAATTCACGCATCTTTGGAAAAACGGGGCGCGTCATTGGTGAAGTCGGTCTCGGCACCTGGCAGATCGGCGGCAACTGGGGCGATGTTTCTGACGAAACCGCCCTCGCCACGCTCAGGGCCGCGGTGGATACGGGCACCAATTTCTTCGACACGGCGGACGTGTACGGGGGCGGACGCAGCGAAAGCTTGATCGGCCGCTTCTTGAAGGAATCCCGACTGCGCGACAAAATTTTCATTGCGACCAAACTTGGACGCCGCGGCGATCCGGGCTGGCCAAAAAATTTCGCGCGGGAAGTGGTGCGAAAGCACACCGAGGATTCCCTGCAGCGTCTTGGTGTCGAAGCGCTCGATCTCACCCAGTTTCATTGCGTGCCGCCGGACGTGCTGATGCGCGGCGAACTTTTCGGATGGGCCGAGGAGTTGAAACGCGAAGGGAAAATCAAGGCCTATGGCGCCAGTGTCGAGGCAATGGATGAAGCGCTCTGGTGCTGCACACAGCCCGGATGTTCGGCGCTCCAGATCATCTTCAATATTTTCCGTCAGAAACCGATTCACGTCCTTTTTGATACGGCCCGTCGGTCGGGGGTCGCACTGATCGTGCGTCTGCCGCTGGCGAGCGGATTGCTCGGTGGGCGCATGACCAAGGCGACGAAATTTTCTGCGGACGATCACCGGAATTTCAACCGGGACGGACAGAGCTTTAATGTCGGTGAGACCTTCGCCGGTTTGCCTTTCGAGAAAGGCGTTGAGCTCTCTGACGCGCTCAAACCTCAGGTGCCGTCGGGACTCACGATCGCCGAGATGTCACTGCGGTGGTGTCTGGATTTCGACGCGGTGAGTGTGATCATTCCCGGTGCGCGCAATGTCGCCCAAGCCCAGGGCAATGCCCGTGTTTCCACACTGGCGCGTTTAAGTCGCACCCAGCATGTGAAGCTGGCGGCATTCTATGAACGCGAGGTGGCCGCGCATATTCGCGGGCCGTATTGACCGGCACCGGATGATTTCGGCCGTTCAGTTCACGAATTTCAAGGCGCTGAGATCGGCCGCGCTGCAGCTGGCGCCGTTCAATCTTTTGCTGGGTCCGAGCGGCAGCGGCAAAACCAGCGTGATCCAGTCGCTGCTGCAATTGCGCACACTGGCCGGACTGCCGGTGAGGCATGCCCATGAGCTCAAAGGCCAGTCGCCCACGGGGCCGCAGATCAGTTTTCATTTTAGTCCGCCCTTCAATGACGTGCGGGTGACGCTGGGGTGCAACTCGAACGAATTCATCTGCAATTTCCTCGTCGTTGATCACGAGCCGGGCATTGCCGGGGAAGGCAAGTGGGGCGAATTGCGCACGCGGCTGCAATCGATCCGCGCGTTTTCCTTCGACCACAGCGTCATGGGCCTGCCGGTGAGAAAAACCGGAAAGGACGACCTTGCCGCCAACGGCGGCAATCTCGCCGACGTGCTGGCGGTGCGAAAGGAAAAATCTCCGCGGGCGCTGGCCAGCCTCGAGGGCGATTTCTGCCGCATCATGCCGGAGTTTTCCGGTTTCGAATTCCGTCGCGTGGGTGACGACCATGTGGAACTGCTCGCCCGGCTTGCGGACAAAGCCGAGGTTTTGCCCGCCGCCAGCCTTTCCCAGGGCACGCTCTATTTGCTGGCGATCCTTGCTCTGGCCCACGCGCCCGAGCCGCCGGGAATCGTGTGCATTGAGGAAGCGGACCGCGGGGTGCATCCCCGGCTGCTGCGCGAGGTGCGCGATGCGCTTTATCGTTTGAGCTATCCCTTGGAAAAACCGGGTGACCGTGCTCCCGTGCAGGTCCTCGCCACCACGCATTCGCCTTATCTGTTGGACTTGTTCAAGGATCATCCCGAGGAAATCGTGCTGGCGAACAAGCAGGGCAACGCGGCGACCTTCGAGCGTCTTTCCGAACGGAAGGATCTGTTGGAGCTGATGCAGGAGGCGCATCTGGGGGATTTGTGGTACAGCGGGGTACTCGGCGCGGTGCCGGGAGAATGATGAGTGATCCTTTCTCAACCAGGCCTTCTCCCGAATCTCCCCGACAGATTCAAGGTGACGACACGGCCAGCCCCGCCGGTTTGAAACTTGCGTTGCTCAGTGAATCGCCGGCAGACGAAGCGGCGTTGCGCATCTTGGTGGAGGCGGTGTTGAAGATTCCGTTTGTCACGGTGCAGTCGTCCTTGCGTGCGCGAGGCTGGCCTTCCGTGGAGCAGGTATTGCCCTCGATCCTCCGGTATTTGCATTTCAACACCGCCGCCGATGGACTGGTGGTTGTGGTGGATTCGGACGACTCGCCCGTTCACACGGCGGAGCACGAAGCGCCGGGGTATTTTCATCCCCATTGCCGGATTTGCCGGCTGCGGGCGGTATTTCGCCGGACGCTGAAAAACCTTCCTCCGGCGCACGGACGTACCCGCGTGTTGCGGGCGGTGGGCGTGGCGGTGCCGGCGGTCGAGGCCTGGTATCTGTGTGGACGGGATACATCGGTGACCGAGGAAGCCTGGTTGAAAGGACAGCAATCCGGATTTCCCCCTTACAGCCGGCGCGAGCTCAAGTGGCGGGTCTACGGTACCGAACGGCCTACCTTGCCCCATGAGATGAAACGCGCGATTCAGGAGGTCCAGCGCCATCACGGAGATGTGCGCCGGTTGGAGAATGACTTTCCGCAGGGATTTGGTTCGCTGGCGCGCGACTTGCGCAGCTGGGCATCGACAACGGGTGGAGCGCGACCTCCGGGTGCGCTTTCTGAACATTGAAGCGGAAAAACGCGACCTCAGGGCGCGTTTCACCGGGGAAATGGCCACCGTTTCAAACAGGGCTTGCGGGTCCGGAAACCGCCCTCACAGTTTGACCTGCACCTGCATGAAATCCCCCCGTGTTTCCCTGGCTGCGCTGATGGCTGCGCAGGCGCAGGTCACTTTCAACGATTGCGCCGCGAAGTATATGCTCGTTTCGCTGGCGCAGCAGTTGTCGCAGGTGAGGGGCTGGGACGCCAAGGTGATGACGTCAATGCTCGCGGCACTTCTGGTCTTGCCGTATATTCTGTTTGGCCCGGTGTGTGGCTGGATTTCCGACCGCTATTCCAAGCGGAGCGTGATCAACATCGCATTGATCATTCAACTGGTGGTGATGGGACTGCTGATGACCTCCCTCAGATTAAATTCATTTGAGGGCGCGGTGGCGGCCTTTTTTTTGCTGTCGATTCAAGCGGCCTTTTTTGGACCAGCCAAACGCGGCATCATCCTCGAGTATGTCGGCACCAGCCAGCTTTCGCGCATGGTCGGCTACATGGAAATGCTCAATATCACGGCAATTCTGTTGGGCTCGGTTGCGGGAGGGAAACTATTTTCCCACTGGCTGGTGGACACCGGGGATATCTGGCGCGCGGCCGGCAACACTGTTTTGATTCTTACCATTCTGTCGGCGGCGGCGCTCGGGTTGTTTCAGGTTTCCGAAAAAACGTCCCCGCAATCGACGGAACCGTTTCGGTGGAGTTTGTGGTTCCGGCATTTCACCAACGCAATTGAGGTCTGGCGTGATCGTCCGCTGTGGCGGGCGACGATGGGAATCTGTGTTTTCTATGGCATTGGCGGCTATATCCTGGTGCTGATTCCTCAGATTGCGTACGAACTCCAACAGGGCGGTCCGCTCACGGGAGAGGTGCAGGGGAAAATGCTTTTGATGGAAGTTGTCGGCACGATGGTCGGGACACTTTTTGCGGGTTTCTTTTCCAAGCGTGGGATCGAACTTGGCCTGGCGCCGATTGGCGGGTTGATGCTGTCACTCGTCCTGCTGGTGACGGGATTTGCCGCTCCCGACTCGCTGGCGTTCACGACGTGCTTGATTGCGGCGGGATTTTCTTCCGGACTTTTTCTGGTTCCGTTATATGCATTCGTCCAACAGGAGGCCGGTGATCAGCGCCGCGGAAGGATTTTGGCGGGAGCGGCATTGTTGACCAGTGCAGTGGGCCTTGGGGCCA
>JBEHXD010000059.1:0-15496 GCA_048498875.1 Verrucomicrobiota bacterium | reverse complement strand
CGCCGGGAGAAGAGTGCTGACCCGGCCCCGGAAAAGGGGTGACGACGCGTGCGTCCCGGTGTTGTCGATCACGTCGTAGCGCGTCGTCCCGGTCGCTGCGCCCGCCTGCGACGTTGGCGTGCGCAGGAAATGAAACGCCATCCACTGATTCGCCGTGGCGGAGTTGACGGTCGTACGGTCGTAAACGAAAAAACAATTTGGCCGGACGTACAGGGTTTCGCGCGACCAGCCGGTGATGGGCGTACCATTCATGTACATGCCTTCGAGATTGGTCCCGCGCATCACCACATACGAACCGCCATCTTCGACGTGCTTGAGACTGGTGGCGGTGTCACCCGGGCCATCACTGAACTGCCCGTAATACCCGCCGGTCCGGGCGGCATAAAACGTATTGAAGATCCGCCGGCCGGCGTAAACCCCATCGGTTTGGGTTCCGTAGATTTCGTTGTAGATAAAATCGCCCCAGCCATTGGAATCGTCCGTCCCGGGTGTGTTGCGCATGAAGGTGGCGGCCGCATTGACGAGAAACGGAACTCCGCCGCGTTTGATCGTCAGTGAACCTTCGTCATAGTATTGCTCACCCGCACCATCATAGCCGGTGTAAGGTCCGGATTGAAAGGCGCCCCATACGGCGCCCTTCGTCCACGAGCTGCGCATGGCAACCTGCCCGTCCTTGCCGGTATAATAGGAAAGCGCGGTTTTGTAGTCTGTTTCCGCCGCCGATCCATCCCAGTGCAGGAACTCCGTCCACGCCCCCGCTTTCTCATTGTTAACCGTGCGGATATCGCGCGCGTAGCGCTGCATTTGGGGAGCGGTGGTCCCGCCGGCAAGCCGGAGCAAACCCGCATACTCCGTCGACCACTGGGCTGTGGTCGAAGTGGGATTGTCGCTTTCGTACACCAGACCCCGGTCATCGACACTCAGCAAATCAGGCCAGGTAAAATGTCCCATCCACAACGCATGCGCCTCGGGATAAGCGAACGGCTTGCCCGCGTCGTGCAATAGATCCAGGCCCTTGGCCGTCTTGGCGGCAACGATCGGCCGCAGCATGTTGAGCGTGCCATTCGGTCCGTAATTCCAGCCTTCAGGCCAGCCGCCTCCGGTGAGCCATTGCGAATAATAGGGCTGCACCATGCCGTAGTGCAGACGGTTCAGCCAGTCATCCCACATCGCCGCGGCTTTGGGATTGTCTCCTTCAGTCGCCAGGGCCCCGAGGCCTTTCGCGCAATAATAACCGGCGAAGTAGTTGCCCTGCGGAAAATCCCGGCCAAAGCCGTTTGCATCAAACCATTCGGTCCACCGGTTGATCTCCGTGTAAATCTGCGTGCGATCCGCCGGACTCAACACGTCGTAGAACCAGTCATAGCCGAGTGCGAGTCCCGTGCCGTAAGCGCGAATGGACCAGCCCGAGTCCGTGCTTTCGCGTCCGTGATGCGCCGGATCGGAAAGTGCCAGCAGCAGCGCACGCCCCTTGGCCGCGTAGTTGGCGGCACGCGTGGCATCGACGGTCTTTGCCACCTGATAACCGAGACCAAGGGTGATGATCGGATCCAGATAATCGAAATATTGGTAACCCCCGGAAATCACGTTGCCCGTCGGACCGGTGCCGTCGGGAAACTGCACGGGCATGGCCGCCAGCGAGTCACAGGCATTGCGCAGGGCAATCCACGCGGTGTTGGAAGAGACCGCCCGCGCGCGCATCGTGGTAAGCGATGTCGGGGTGAGCCACAACCGGGGATGATCGACCGCCGCCTGCACCACTCCCGCTGCGAACACGGCCAGCAGTGCCACCCCGCCCACCTTCAACCACTGGCGAACAGTGCGTTCGGCAGCCGCGGGAAACAACCGATGAGCCGGGACAAACACGTTGCGAGGTTTGGTCGTCATAAGAAATTTCCTAGAGAATCGTGATCGTGATAACCACGTTGCTGGGGGCAACGACACCCTCCACATCAAAGACACCGAATCGATCAGCCGGGTTCGCCACTCCTGCGCCAACGGCCCCGATATCGTTGCCGGTGCCGCCTGCCGGATCGCCGGCATCGATCAGCGGGCTGCCCGTCGCAGGCAGGTAATACTGCCGATAGGTCTGCAAAATCTGCTTCAACGTCAGAACCCGGTTCCAAATATCGGCGCGGCTGAGCGTCACATAACGCGGTGGCTGCGGTCGGGTGAATTTGGGATCAACCTGGGCGTTGAGCGCGCCCACATCATTGGCCGGATGGGCGTTGTCCGAATAATTTTTGATCGAGGCGACCCCGGGATTATAGAACAGATTGTAGTTGGTGGCGACCGCGCCGTCCCGCTCGAGGACCGGCGTGCCGTTGAAGCGATAAAAGACGTTGGAGTGAATCGTACCGGTGGATTGGTCGCCCGCAATGAACGGAATCTGCTGCGCAGTGCTGGCAAAACCATCGAGGGTGTTGTTGTAGAATTGCACGCCCGTGGGCCCGTAGATCATCCACACGCCGCCGACGTCGACATCCCCTTCGGCGAAAATGTTGTGATGAACCACCGCATTGTTCTGCGTGATCCAGAGCCACTCATGGCCGGCGTTAAGCACGAGGTTGTAGCGGAACATCCCTCCGAAACCACGCACCGGCCAGGAACCGCCGCTGATGAGATTCTCCTCGACGACCAGATCGGACCCGGAATTCATTTCAAAATTATTTCCCTGGCTCCAGCCCCCGGTATAGAGCTGGTCGGAAATATTGCGACGAATGTGTGTGCCCGTGCCGTCCTCCAGTTCTATGCCCACGCGCGGTCCCATCAGCACATTGGTCTCGGAATCAGTCGTGCCGCCAAACAACCAGTTGCGGGTCCGAACGGCAAAGACGTTGCTCAAACCGACATTATTACCCTGAAAGTAATGCTGCACCGTCGATCCGCCGCGTAACGTGAGGGCGGGATTGGTGGTCTCGGGCGGATCGCCGATGTTGATCGGGTATTGTCCGACCGCCATCAGCATATTCGAGCGGAATTCATTATTGCGAATGATGCCGGTGGCCGTGCCCTCCATGCCGAGATCCAGTGCGTTGGTGGCGTCGAAAACGCAGTTTTCGATATCGACCGATTTTGTCGTCGTGACGCTGAGGCCCGGGGTGGCGTCGTAGAGAACGCCGAGACCCGTTACATCCACATACTTGAGCGTGAGCCGGCCGGTCCAATTGTCCGCCGATCGAATCCTGAAGCCATTTCCGTTTATCCGGATGCGCGCCGTGGGAGTGCCGATCAGTTCATAATTCTGGGTGCCGGACAAAGCGACGTCCGCTGCAAGACTGACCACCTGGCTGTAGGCCGGCGGTGCATCAACCGTGATCAATGCCGCGGGGCTGTCGAAAATCTTGCCATCGACAAAGTGACCCCGGACCCAGATGCGATGCGAGCCCGCGGCCACGCCGGTCAGCGCGGTCTTGTACATCCAGTATTCCGACTGGTCACCGGGAATGGTGGCGGCGATCGTATCGTCGACCATAACTTCGACGGAAGTCGCGCGATTTTCGTTCGGCCAGTTATTGATATCCTCGGCGGAAACAAAAACCCGCAACGACGCCGGAGCGAGAAAGTGCTGGCCGCTCACCGGACCCAACAGCTGCATGTCATGAATGGAATCCCCGGCGGCGTGGGTTTGGGCATCAGCCACGAGTCCACCCCAGCAAAAAGCAAACAACGTCGCCACTGAGCGACCAACACCGGACCATCCCAAATTCGTTCCGCCCGGAAAAGGCTGCGTTCTTTTCAGAACACCCGGACATGAAATGGCTGTGCGGCAGTTCATCATCAGAGAAGCAGCAAGCTGTCGTATACCCGACCATTCCGGACAAGGTATTCCAGCTCACGACAGGGCTTTTTGAACTATTTTAAAAAACCTGACAGGCAAACGGCGAAAAAGACTTAAACTTTCCGTTTCGAGTCCTTCCCGGCAGTCATCGCGGAACAAAAATTTATCATCCGAACTTTGATCCGGAGTTCCTGGTACTTCTCTCCCTGCTCAGCGGAGTTATCAAAACCCGGATTCCCCTCGGAGATTTCATTTCCATTCGAACGAATTTCTACTGCCCGGGAAAATCTCCAAACACCCGGATGAAAATCGCCGGCACATCCGTGTCGGTTCAACTTACCCGGCCGGATCAGACTGCAATGAATATTTGCCCTCAACTGCAACCTGGCCGATCGCGTCGCGACACCTGACCCCGGCCAGTATCGCGTTTCAGCCATCGATCCACCCTAGCGCTAAGCGCCCGTGGCTTTCCGTCCGGAAACGGTCGCTGCCGCTATTCGCCGGCGGCGGAAAAACGCGAGGAGCGCAAGTCCTCCGGCGGCGGCAACGCCGTAGGTGCCGGGCTCCGGCACGGGCGGGAGCGGCGGGGGCGGGGTGGCGGAGGCGTAAATGGCGGCGGGCCGTCCACCCCATAAAATCCTGCTTCGAATGGAAAATCACCATCGAGCTGGGTCCATTTCGAAGTCGAAACTCCATTGACACTGGTCGTATCCAATCTCCAACCGGAAGTATAAGCCGCGACATCTCCACCGGGAATGAACCCGAGGGGCGACTGCTGCAGCAACGCGCTGTCGTAATCATCCCGGGTCACGAACATCATGTAGGTATTGCCGGGCGTCAGCGCGGGAGTATTCGCGGCGAGGAATTCGTATTTAAAGTAACCGTCAACCGCCTGCGGATCCGTGGCTCCGTAAACATGGTTCACACCGGACCAGGAATAGATGTCTCCTGTGAGGCTGGAAGTAACGGGATCCCACGCCGCGAAATTAATCGTCGAAAAGGGACTGGTGCCGGGAACGGACGATTTCGCGGTGAAACTAAGGTACAAAAGGCCCCTTGCCAGATCCGGCGCCACAAACATTTCGCCGAACCCCACGGCATCAGCCGATGCGAATGGGGAAATGTGATTCGGATCAAGACTGTTCCGATTCCACCAGTTTTCGTTGTCGATATATTGCACGGGCGAAGGATGCCACTGGGCATGCGCCGGATTAACGAAGCCCGTGAAAAACAGACTCAACAGGGTCAGTTTCACCAGGCGCGAGAAGGATAAACAATCTGGATCGAGTTTCATGGGATAGGACCCGGCCGGCGAACTGTTCGTCCCGGGGTCAGTCCACTATCGTCCCGTCCTTTCATTTTTCCGAGACATGCCTGATAGGCAAAGGTCTGAGCTTCGCATCAGGGAAACCGCGGCCATCGCGACGACCGAAACCAGCCGGGAGGCATTCCCCCACCGCGAAATTTAAAAACCGGCGAGCACGGCATTGCCCCGGTTGCACGATTTATCCGATCCACCGCTCAGCGCACCCGGGACGGCTGCCATCTGAATACGGGAGGCGCAGCATCATACTTCGCCTGTTGATCGGCAGTGAGCATCGCCCGGAGGTCGGCCCTCATTTTTACCCAGATTGGCCGGCCTCGTTCGCCCCGGCTCAAAGCGGAAAGCTGGTCACAAGCCTTCGCGAAAATTTCGAGGGCTATTTGCTTTTGTTCCGGCGTGAGCGTCACCACCGCGTTTAAACGCATCACATTGTCCACCGCATTGGTGCTGTCGCGGGATGTGGGCAATTCCCACAGGTCCCTGGCATCCAGCATCCGTTGATACCGCATGATTCCATCCTGAAAAGTGATTCGTCTTCCGCGATTCACCGACGAGTTACTCGGGGGTGGAACCAGCGGGGTTTGAGGATGGATATCGTTCTCGTAATCGAGCGAATCATACAACCAAACCGTTTGCTTCAACCCTTCTGCACTTGTGAGCGACAGCACGTCATCCGGCGGACCGAGGGCAATACGAACCATTTCCTCCGTGTCACCTGCCTGTGGCAGCCCCAGTTTCAGGCGATGGCGGACGTCCTCCGGCAATCCCCGCCAGGTTTCCTCGTGCGCGGAAATACGCTGATCCATCACTCCGGTGCAACCCGCCAGAAAAACCACGGCGGTCACCACCCAGAAAAGGAAAAGGTGTTTCACGAAGTTTGTTTGTGATGTGGAATTTTGCTCCAAAACATCCGTCGAGCACAAAACCGGGCACGGCGATTTACGAAGGCGGTGGTTTTCCCGCCGAACGCCGCAATTCCCGCAGCGCCTCCAGTTGATCGGGCGAAATGATCTTCCCCGCCTGGAGAATCGCCCGATCGGTCAATCCACTCCCAATGTGCGCGGGAAAAAGACCGGCCCCGAAACCAATATCGAACGTATAGGGATAGCGGATTCGCAACAGCGATCCCCGCAGCAGCACGACAAGCCGACCGGCCTGCTCGTCCGTGAGAGGACTGGCGGTGGAACGAAGTCTTTCCGTGACTTTGTTCACGGCCGTCCACTGCACGAGGTCTTCACGATACTGGAGGTATTTCACGTAACCCGAATCGCCCAGCAGGGCTGCAATCTCCGCGTCCAGGTTCTGCTGCCCCACATTGACACTGTCGTGAAATACACTGGATGATTCCTGCCGGGGATAACCGAGATCCTGCTGGGCTTCGACGATGTCGAGCTTGAGCCGTTGTTTTTCGACGAGCAAATCCTTGAAACGGTCGAGTTGGTCTGCCGGGAGACTGAGTGTCTGGAACAGATGACCGTAAAACAAATCCAGCCGGTCCCTGGCCTGTGCCGCCACCACCTCACGAAATTCCGCATCCTCCGCCATCTTGGTGTGAAATTCAGCGAAAGTGTGGGCGGAAACCTGATCGCCCTCTCCGGCAAACAGACTGACCAGCGGCCAGCCAAAATCGACCGTGCTCCGGTGATGCCCGAAGCGAACCGCAGCAGGTATCCGTGCGACTACCGGTTCCGGCACGGCCACGTTAACGAACACGGCCGAACCCGCCAAAGCCTGCGGTTTTTCCGCCGCGTTTTCCGATACGGATGAATTTATCTGCGTCGGGGATTGCCTCACCTGATGAATAATCACCCCGGCCCCCAGGCCGACAATCGCCACCCCGGATAGAACCTTCCACAGGGAGAAGGCGGAGATTACCGCCACACCCGTGGTTTGACTGAATACCGTGGAGGCAATCCTCGTCGCCAAACCCACCGGCGCGGCCAAACCGGATTGGCCGGCAAACACCGCCGCCATGGCCGCCGCCGTGGAAACGACGCCACGCCGGGCAAGCAGCACGCGCAATTTATCCAGCGCCCGTTCGACTTTCATCCGGGCCGCATCGGGACTCAGCGAAAACCTGTCGCCCAGTTCCGCGAAGGGGCGATTCTCGAAATATCTCAGCAAAACCAGTTCACGATCACGCTCGCCCAATTCGTCCAGGGCCTCATCGATCACGGGCCGAAGCTGTTCCCAATTTCCTTCCGATGCCTGCTGTAGTTCCTGCATAATGTGAGCCTCCTCTTCGTGGGTGCGGCGGCGACGCGCAGACCTCACCGCCTGGGCCGCGGCAAATCGCGTGCTGGTATAAAGCCATCCGGTTAGAATGGGACGATTCATCAACGATGGCGCCTTGCGGGCCAGATCGGTAAATACACTTTGGGTTACGTCGTCGGCCAGGTGCGTGTCCCCTCCCACCCGTCGCAGGGCCGCGAAATAGACGAGACTGACGTACCGGGAGACCAGTTGGGTGAATGCCTCTTCCGAGCGTTGATCCACGTACTGGCGCAACAACTCGGAATCCTCCCTTTTATTCGGCGTCATGAGTGATCGGCCAATCATCCAAAATCAGCGACGCAAAGAGGGATTTCAGATTTCGATAACGACGACAAGAATGCGATGGTCCAACTGCTTCCGGACAGCCCAAGTCCGGCTACTTCTGGCCCAGATTGGTGACAACCACCTTCTTGTGTTCACCGTTGGCGACCTTGGCCCTGGCCAGCGCGTAAGGGGAGCCGGACCCATCCCGGCGCATGCTCCCGGCAAACTGTCTCTCCCACTCGATTTTGCAGTAGACCAGGTATTCCCCGGCCGGAAGGTTTTCAAACTGGAAGCCCCCGCCGCCGATGTCTCCCACGGTGGTCCTCACATATTTATCCAGCCGCGAATCGGCCGGGACCGGATCATTGCCCGACTCCATGATTTTTGCCCTTTCCTCCGTGTAGGCGGTCAGAGGTACCAGGTAAACTTTGATTCCCGCGGCGCCTCGCTTTATGCCGGTATCCGAGCGGACAAAGGCGTGCCCATAGATGACCGCCGTGCCGGTTGCGTCGGCAGGCGGATAATCCGTTTCGGCAAAGGGCACCGTTTGGCTGACCGGGCTGGCGCAGCCGCCCAACACAAGAGCCAGGAGGGAAACGGCGATCAAGCGAGAGAGCAATTTCCCGCCAGGAATAAGGAGTAATGAAGATGATATTTTCATGGGGATTGATAAATCGCGAACAGGCGCGGGCCTTTCCCAAAATGAAAAAGCAAGTGCCCGCCCGTGGAGTTTCGCCCTAAAGCAGCCGGCCGGTTCAAAACCGAACAAAAAATCTTCGGTCCCGCTTTTTCAAAGCCCTGCCGATCGCAACCATCGCTTCCTGTTCTGCGGGCGTTATTACCTCATCAATCCCAGCAGGCAGGGGAGATGACGGTCTGGCGGAGATCGCACGTACCGCAATCCGACTAGAATTTCCAGGTGAACTTGATCGCGGCCAAGCCCTTATTCCCCTGCGGACCGGCACTGATCATGAAACTATCGTTCGCGTTTTTAAAAATCGCCCCGTCATCATAGAAAAACTTATATCCGGGAAATTCCGTCATGGAAAACATAGGCCCTTGGCATTCCTATTACACCGGCTTCCCATTCCAGTTCCGTCAGCTGGCAAAAACCCTGCGGGTTCAGACCCCACCATCCGGGATATTCCGCCTTTGATCGCCCGCAAAAAGTCGAAGCACCCGCACAGAACGATGGTTCTTATGCGCGCTGCCGAAGATAAACCCGGACGGGATGATCATAAGATTTGCCGGATGACATGGATGGAAAACATGCCTGCGCATCGCTGTCGACCACCATTCAAATCAAACATTCGAGCTCGTCGGAATGGCGGAAACACCACACCGGATTGTCATCTTAAGAATGAAAGCCCAAGGCTCCCCAAAAACTGTCCTGATCGATTTCTTAAAAAAGGCCGGCCTTATCGCCAGTCTGTCATTTCTGACGACGGGATTCGCCGCGGAACTGAATTACTCCATCGCCACGCTGGCTGGGGCAGCCAGCCAGGGAAGTGCAGATGGAGCCGGCCGGGATGCACGATTCAACCAGCCCGCCGGACTGGCTCTGGATGGCGCCGGTAATTTGTTCGTGGCGGATGAAGGCAATCTGACGATTCGCAAAATCACTCCGGATGGCACCGTCAGCACCTTCGCTGGCGTTACTGGAACAGGGGGAGAGGCGATCGACGGGCCTCGCGAGACCGCCCGGCTGATCAAGCCGACCGGACTAACGCTGGACAGCTCCGGTTACCTCTACGTTGCCGACACCAACATGGTTCGAAAAATAAGTCCGCAGGGTGTGGTTTCCACAATCGCGGGAAAAGATGGTTTCTACCCCAAATTTCCCCTGTTTCGCTCCACCGCCGGTATCGCCATCAACCCATCAGGCACGATTTATGTCGCGGGACTTTTCGGGGAAATCGGATACCCGGGCAGCGGGATAGCGACGATTGATGCGAGCGGGACCATATCCCATTATTTGAACGACGATTTGGAAAATCTGGCGATAGATCCGTTCGGAACGGTATTTTTTACCACTTCCTCCAATCTGGCAAAACAAGGGATCTACACGCTATCCGGGGGCACCGCCACCCTAGCGACTTATTTACCCGCCTACATACCGTACTTCACTTCCGGGATGAAATTCGGTCAGGACGGCATTCTCTACGTGACCGATCCGTTCAATCATCAGGTATGGAAGATGACGTCCGATAACAGCACTTCGATCCTGGCGGGAATCAGTGGCAAGAGCGGCTTGCTCGACGGCTCGATCCAGGACGCCCTGTTCGACTATCCCATGGACGTGGCAATAAGCCCCACGGGGACAATTTTCGTTTCCGATGAAAGCGATGTCATCCGTAAAATCACCCCCGACGGACAGGTGTCCACAATCGCGGGGCTGTATCCCGCCTCGGCCGGTAATCTTGACGGCAAGGGCGATGCAGCACGCTTGAATCACCCCGCAGGCATCGCCATGGGTCAGGGAGGAATCACCTACGTCGCCGATACCAATAATAGCGCGATTCGAAAAATCAGTCCGACCGGCGAAACCACGACGCTCGCAAAAACAAAAAATCCGCCGTTGTGGGTGGCAGTCGACCTCGCCAACAACGTCTACACCACCGAGCAAAACGGATTGATCGAAAAGATCACTCCCGCAGGAATCATTTCCACTTTTGCCGGTCCCTTTGACGGCGCGAGTGGACTGGTGGTCGATGGATCGGGAAATGTTTTCGTGGCGGACCAGACGAGCAACGTCATCCACAAAATCAGCCCGACGGGAGATGCGGTTTCACTGGCCCTGACGCCTGCGCCCAATGACCCCATTCCCGGGCCAAAAAATGGAGCGTTGCTGGTGTCGCCCCTCGCCCTGGCCTTGGACGCATCCAACAATCTCTACGTATTGAATCGCGGGGAGCGGGACATCTACAACTCGGATGTCTACCTCAGCTATGTCAGCAAAATCACACCCGGCGGAGTTATCTCGGTTTTTACCGGACGTCCCGATGGTAGCGAAGGAACCGCGCCGAATTTCATGCGGATCAATCCTACGGCGATCGCGATCGATAGCACGGGCAACATTTACGTCACGGCCATCCAATCCATTTTACGGGTTGCCACAGACGGCACCCAAACGCCGCTGAAAACCCTCTTCGCCGGAACCGGACGGAATGAATATCTTGGGTTATTTTCAGGAATCGCAACCGACTCCTCATCAAATCTGTACATCAGTGACCGCGACGGGAACACCGTCCATAAAGCTTCCCCCTCCGGCCGACTCCCGGCGATCACGGCCCAACCTCAATCGCTGACGGTGGCGCCGGGTGGCAGTGTGCAATTTTCCGTCACGGCGGCCGCGGATCCCACACCCACCTATCAATGGTATTTCAGCGGACACGCCATCACGGGCGCGACCCTTGCCACCTATTCATTTCCGTCGGCGCAATTGACCGATGCCGGTGACTACTCGGTGGAGGTGTCGAATTCGTGGGGAAAAACCACGAGCTCGAAGGCCACGCTGACCGTGAGCAGCACACCCACGCCTGCTTCGCCAGCGGCTGCCGGATCGGGAACATCCGGCTCGGGTGGTGGGCGCATTGATTTCTGGATACCCTTGTCGCTGCTTTGCCTTGGTATCAGTCGGAAAAAACGGAGCCAAACCGGTCTGGCTCCCGGCAAATTCGCACCCTGACGCCCTGCGTACCTGATGAAACCCGGTCGCTTTCCGCAGCCGGGTTTTTTTGGCGCGCCAGCTCTGCCGGGACGGCGCAGAAGAAAGCGGTGGCGGTTTGACGGCCCCGCAAGCTCTACCTCGTTCGAATGCGGAGTGATTCAGATACGATGTAACCTTTGCACCGCGTCCTGCATCAAACTTGTGAAACTCCCACATCCCATCATGAAACTACTTCCCATTGCCATTCTTCTCGCCAGCGCACTTCCCTTTTCCGCCCATGCGGAAACCAAGGTCTCTGACGCCCAAATCGCCGCCATTGTCGTCACCGCGAATCAAGTGGACATCGACGCTGGAAAATTTGCCGGCCAGCATTCCACGAATCCGGAGGTGAAGCAATTTGCCGCCATGATGGTCACCGATCACACGGCGGTAAATAAAAGCGCGGTCGATCTGGCCACCAAACTTAAAGTCGTACCCGAGGACAACGACACGAGCCGGGCCTTAAGGCGGTGGCCTCCAAAACATCGAGGCTCTGGGCAAACTGAGCGGAGCCGCATTTGACAAAGCTTATGTCGATCACGAGGTCGCCTACCACGAACAGGTCATCCAGGCAATCGACACGGTCCTGATTCCCAATGCAGAAAATGCGGAACTAAAGGCCCTGTTGGTGAAGGTTCAGCCTGCATTCATCGCGCACCTCAACCATGCCAAGCATCTCCAGGCTGCTCTCAAGTAACCCTGGCCGGGCGCGCCCCGGCCTCCTCGCCGGCCTCGGCAGCCTGTTATTGATCGCGATCGCCGTGTTTTGGTCACAGCGGACCACCGGCGATCTGCCCGGCATGACACATCTCGTCGTGATCGAAGGAATGAAATTTTCGCCCGCCACAATACGCATGCATTCGGGCGACCGGATAATTTTCAAAAACAACGATCTCGTGCCGCATACCATCACCTCGAAAGAAACCGGCCTGTTCGATTCCGGCAGCGTGAAAGCCGGCGAGTCATGGGCTGTCACGCTGCGAACCCCCGGCTCATTTCCCTTCCGGTGCAGCTTTCATCCCCTGATGGAAGGTGAAATCACGGTCGCGCGTGAGAAATCGTAACGAACCCGCGCCGGCCATGGCTGACGGCGGAAACCCGCTTCGATGGGAAGCGTGCGGTTGCCAGTTTACCTGGAAACCGCGACTACCCTGAAATTCATCGTGCATCACCCCATCTCACCCGTGCGACACAAACGATTGCTGAGGCCGACATGGCGGTGAAAACCAGTTTTTTCCGCAAAGGTTGATATTCCTGCGGCCAAAACCGGACACACATACAGACCGTAAGAATTCCAAAGGCGATTGTGACCGTCAGCAAAAACCACCGCCTCGGAAGTGAAGGCGGACCGGACACCGCCGTCAGCCAAAGCACGCAACCCACCGCTGCCGGAATCCACGGAGTTAGGCGCGCCACGCGAAATTGCAGGTAATGTCCGAAAAAAGAAACCCCACGGCAGGCCAGCAGAACGACGGCATGTTGGGCAAATGGCCGGAGCGACATCGGAAGACCGGGTGTTGACGGGAGGGACCAGTGGTTTCGTCAGGTCCGCCCCAGCCAGCGATTCGTGACGGTCGTCGTATCCACGATTTCGCGGGCATGAAGCGACAGGATTTTGAGTGACGCGTCCAGCAAGTCAGCACCCGCAGCCCCGATGGCATCCCGGACGATCACCGGTTGATAGCCCTTCTCGACCGCGTCGCGCGCGTGGGATTCGACACAGGCATGCGCCAGCATTCCCGCAATATAAAGACGGCGCACCCCCAATGATCGCAGCCTCTGGTCGATGTCGTTGCTCCAAAAAGAAGAAAAACCACTCCGGGCCGGCAACACGACATCGCCAGTTTCCGGAGTCAGCTCGCACAAAAATTCGGTCCCGCGTGTCCCTTTGCCGAGCAATTTATTGCTCACTACGAGCTGATGAATCGCACTGGGTGCATCCAATGGAGCGGCCGGAAGGCCGGCGTAATCAATCGCGATCGGCGAGTGAAAAACCGGAATCTCCATTTTCCGGGCAGTGGCCGCGAGCCGGACCAGGTTTTCCACCACGCCATTGGCGGTGACGGTTGATTTGACCAGTGACCATGCTCCGCCTTCAGGGTGAAGCAGGTCGAATTGAGTGGAAGTGAGCAGTAGTGCCGAAGCCGTCGTATTCATGCGAGGGTGGGTTGAAGAATTTCATCACAAGCCTAGCGCAAACGCTCCTGTTCCTCTGTGACCGAAGTCACCAAAAGGGGGAAAAATTCATTACTCCGTCAGGATGCGGCTGGTGAAACGGTCCGCCCTCCGCCAAAGCTGGAAAGGCCTTCTTTAACTCATGAAACCAATCCGCTTTGTGCCGGAGTTCGCCTTTGTGGCAGCGCTCTCCACCGAATCCCGGCGTCTCTTCGATTTGAACGCTTTTGTTTCGACCCCCCGCCGCAACCACCTGCTGTTGCGAAAAGGCGAGCCGGTAACCGGCGCCTATTTTGTGCTCAGCGGTGCCCTGCGCGTGTTCACCTTCTCTGCCAGCGGAGTTGAATCGCTACTCTACCGCGTCGAAGCCGGGGAAGGCTGTCTGCTCGCACTCAACTGCGTGTTCTCGGAATTACGGTATCCTGCCTGGGTGTCGGTCGAGACGGACCAAACCCGTCTCCTGACCGTCCCCGGGCCGGTCCTGCGCGAATTGCACGAACGCGAGCCGGCGGTGCGCCGCTATTTCTTCGAAGTGCTTTCACTCCGCCTCTTCGACCTAATGACGATGATCGAACAGCTGACGACACTGAATGTCGACGAGCGCCTGCGCAGTTACCTGCTGCGGCGGGCGGGTGCGACCAACCAAATCCAGATTACTCATGCCGATCTGGCCGTTCATCTGGCCACCTCGCGCGAAGTCGTTTCCCGCCAGCTTCAACGCCTGTCAGCTAAGGGGATTATCCGCACCGCTCGAGGCGTCATTTTGATCCGACAGCCCGAAGCCCTCCGTTGAGCCGGCGACATCCGCCAACCCAGGGCCACGGGCAAAAGATCCAAGATCAGCCCGAATCGGAGGGATCGATTAACCTACTGCCGCAGGGGTTCGTCACACAGATGCAGCAAAGGCGTAACCCAAATTTAATATTCCGGGGCTTGCATGGGCCCGCGCACGACCACGACGCTGGGCCGGCGGGTGATTTGGTATCCAACCAATCCACTCACCACTCCCACCCAACCTCTCGAGGCCAGCCAATGAATTCCCATCGTTTCAAAACAACCGTACTCGCCGCCGCCCTAGTCGCGGCCAGCGCTCTCGTCGCCAGCGCCCAGACCGGCATCCGCATCACTGAAATCAATTCCGCGGGCAGCGGTGCTCAAACCGACTGGTTCGAGCTCACCAATTTTGGTCCGTCGACGGTCAGCCTCACCAACGCAAGAATGGACGACAATTCGAACTCCTTCAGCCTGGGGGCCGTGTTGAACAATGTTTCGAGCCTGGCGCCGGGGCAATCGGCAGTCTTCCTCCAACCTGGCAGCGCCGGCGGATTCGCTGCGGCCCAGACCGCCTTCCTCAACGCCTGGTTCACCGGCGGTGTTGCCCCCTCGGGATTTTTGCTTGGCTATGCAGTGGACGGCGGCATCGGTTTGAGCGGCAGTGGCGACGCGGTGAACATTTGGGATAGCAGCCAGACGTTGCTGGCCAACGTCACGTTCGGCTCGAACGCCTCAAACGCCGGCCGGACCTTCGACAACTCGTCCGGATTGAACAATGCCGCGATCACCACGCTCAGTACGGTCGGAGTGAACGGCGCATTCCTGTCCGCCAGTGGTGCGGAAACCGGTTCTCCTGGCATCGTTTCGGCGATCCCGGAGCCGTCCACTTATGCGATGATCCTTGGACTCGGCGTGATGGCGACCGCCGTCCTTCGTCGCAAACGCACGCAAGCCGCCTGACCGGCCGTCTGCTTCCGCGGTTTTCCATGCGAACTGGATTTTCGCGAGGACAGTTCTGTCCGGCGCAAAAGCATTCGCCCGTTTGAAAACGCCACCCGGTGCCAGCCTCCGGGTGGATTGGTTTAGGGAAGACACGACTCCCCCATTCCTTCCACGCATCACTCCGTTTTACCCATGCACCCGGCCAGCCACCTCCCGTCTGCTCCAAAATCCCCCGCCGCGCCGCGGAAATTCA